>JAOUOD010000003.1:0-287500 GCA_029880545.1 Gammaproteobacteria bacterium
ATCATTCAACTACTAGAAAAAATGAGGCAATGAAATATGCCTTATAACAATTCGTTCAAATACGCAGGTGTTTCACACCTGCTCGGACCGCGCAAAATGCGCGCGGCCCTTTAACTCTGACGTTAGGAGTAAGCAAGATGAGACTATCAAAATATATCGTGCTTTCATTGTTTTTCTTAATTATTTCCGAAGTTCTTGCTGATGACGTCGAGTCCAAAGTAAAAAAATGGGTTGAAGAGCAGTCGATAAAGAAACAACTTGTTATTTTACAGTCGACAAAGAATTATAACGAAGCATTAAGAACGGCCAAGTTGGCCTCGAAAACTCTGAAATTGAAATTAGATCTTCGTGGTTTGGATCATAATGATGCAACAGGTCTGACATTTTCAAAAGAGGTTTGTGATGGGGAAGGGGGGTTCGGATACCCCTGTTATATCGCTCGGGGCCGATATGACGATGGGGATTATGTAAGTATTGAGCATTCATCTGCCTATAGTGAGTTCTCCAATGGATTCTTCATTGTGGTGGCATCGAGCCATCCAAAAGGGTCGAATGAAGTTACCAGTGTTCTCGAACTAACTAGGAAACATTTTAAAGATTCCTACGCGAAAACAAGCATGGTTTATATGGGTTGTATGCATTAAATCGATAATGATGGAATAAGTCATTGAAATTGGTTTTCTCAATAGCACCGCCTAAAAAGGATCTAAAGGTCGTGCTTCGTACGGGACCTCGCGGACACCGCGCGGCCATTTATGCTAAACGTTATGTTTTAAAAGGGTTTACCCATGGAATTTAGTGATAAAGAACTGGCAGTGATTGCCAGTGCAAAGAAAAAAGTTAAGACAGCAACATTCCTCAGAATTGTGTTGGTTATTGCCATGCTGTCCGGGATTGGCTTGATGTTCACCGGCGTGGTGGTTGCCGAGCAAATTGTTTATTTGGCGGTAGCAGCGATTGTTTTGGCTACTGTACTTCCTCAATTTGGCACAGGGCCAAGGTACGAAGAGTTATTAAAAATACTGGAAAGCAAAGCTAATGCGCAGCGTTCAAAAACATGACGAGGTGCGGCAATCTGGGCCTTCGGCTCCTGCGACGCTCACAAGTTCGCGCCCATGCGCATGGCGTTACGTGACTGGAAGGAATGATCGATGCTGGACCGGCGAAAGATGTAGCGAACCTCATCAGGGAAAGCAAGTCTTATGAATAAAAATAGATATCTATCTTCACAATGGAATAACTACCTGATGATTGGATTGGGTATACCGGCGGTAGCCTATGCCGGAATCATCTTCTTTACATCTGCTCTATCAGAAAAAAATGGTTTTTTCGGTATGGTCGCGGTCGGGATTGTATACTGTCTTATTGTTGAGCAGCATTCATCGATGTTGCTTAAGTGGAGAATTGAAAACATTAGCGATTATATTCCAACAAAATATAGTGTTTCAGAAAGGTTTATAGTCGTTTTATACAATCTGATATGGTGGGTTCCTATTGCGTTTCCGTTTTCAGGTATCGTCAGTTTTAGATCCGGCTCGACAATATTCTTTTTTGTGACATTTTCAAGGGCGCTTATCAATCTATACCGAATCAATGTGCTTACACCAGAAAAAGCATTTCATTTTCCTTTGCGGGGACCAAATTGATATACAGTTCTATAAATTCGCTAATAAATCGTCACATGATAAACAGGGCCAGAGTAAAAAATTACATTGAAAAATCGCTTCGACTTCATGTATCGTTTTGGTCCAGGAGAGTCTTTTTGCACGCCACTAAAAAGTCCTGATTGATATTGGAAACATAAAATCAGTTCACCGAGAGGTGTCCAAATGCGTTTGAAATTCGTGTAAAAATTGGGTGCAGCGTTGTTGGACTGCGTATTGGCCGGCACAGGGATTGCGCTCGCGAAAGATATCCCATCCAAAGCGAACTCCGCTGTCACTGACATTGTGTTTGAGTATGACGCGAATGATTTTTCAACGTACGCCGTTCGGGAAAGTGGATTTGTCGATGTAACCTTTGCGCGCAATACGCCGGATGCGCTCTACGGTGAAATTCTGACCAAGTTGAAGAATCACCCTGATATCAAGGGCGTTCTCGCAGGCAAAGGTGGCCCTGGTTGCTCGGGTTTTTAGGTGCACCGAAATAGCAGCGTTACACAATTAAGGATGGGGCAAAATGGCAAACGACTTCGTCGGCGCTGAGCATGAGTTTCACAGCAAGGAGTTTGCGCTCGGCTGGGCCGAGCGATTCGTTCCTACGCCCGAGCGCCTGCGGTTGTTTGATCTGATCTTTACCGAGCTCACGGAAGCGGTTCCGGATGATGGGCGCATTGTTGAGTTGGGGATGGGGCCGGGCTACCTGGCGAGTTATCTTCTCGAGCGAATGCCCAGCGTCTCGTACTGCGGCATCGACTTTTCCACGCCGATGCTGGACATTGCCCGAGAACGGCTAGAGAAATTTTCGCCGCGAGTCATTTATACCCAGGCGGATCTGGTCGATCAGGCCTGGGAACAGCGCGTCACCAAACCTGTGCATGCGATCGTGTCCACGTGGGCATTGCATGATCTGGGCAGCCGGGACAACATCAATACTGTTTACCAGCGCTCGTTTAGCACCTTGAACAGTGGCGGTGTCCTGATAAATGGCGATTTCATCAAGCCAATCGACGCTGTACAGGAGTTCGAAGGCGGGCGTATTTATATTGCCGAGCATCTTGAGAGCCTGGACAAACTGGGCTATTCGAATCCCCGTTGTCTATCAGTATTCGAAACAGAACTAGACAACCCCACTTCAGCACAGAACTATGCTTGCATAATGGCAGAAAAGTGACGATTGCGTAGAATAGATCGCACTCATGAAAAACAATTACGAAGCACTGAATAAGCTCGGCTGGAGCGACTGGTTCGCGCAACGGGCAATATGCGAGCCAACCGATGCCATTGCTCGCGTGGCGGCAGTGGACCGTGACCAGTTGCTGATCGAGGGGCAGGCCGGGCAATTCCGGGCGAAGCTGTCCGGCAGTTATTTGCACCACCATGTTCCCGAGCAATTTCCCTGCGTCGGTGACTGGGTGTGCGTGGAAAGACAACACGGTGATGACTTTGGCATCATCCATGCAGTGATCGAACGCAGGACGTCGCTGCACAGGAAATCAGCCGGCCACAACGTCGAACACCAAATGATTGCCGCCAACATCGACTACGTGGTGATCGTCCAGTCATGCCAGTTTGATTTCAACCTGAATCGCCTGCAGCGCTATCTTGTCATGATCCTGGAAGGCGGTGCAGCACCGTGCATCTTGCTGACCAAAACCGACCTGGTCGATCCGGGTGTGTTGTCCTCGCAACTGGCCGAGATCGCTTCTGCCGGTATTACCGCTCCGATTTTCCCGCTAAGCAATGTTACCCGTCATGGACTGGATGAGTTCCGACATCTGCTAGTGCCGACCAAGACCTATTGTTTTGTCGGTTCATCCGGGGTGGGCAAGAGTACGCTGATAAACCACCTGATTGGGCACCAACAGCTGGAAACAGGATCAACCAGTGGCACCGGTGAAGGACGACACACGACGGTGCGTCGGGAACTGATTCGCCTGGAAGGCGGTGCGCTGGTTATCGATAATCCCGGGATGCGCGAACTTGGCATTATTGATGCGAATGAAGGCATCGGCGACAGCTATGCCGACATTTCGGCGCTATCAACCGGCTGTCATTACCGGAACTGCAGCCATACTGATGAGCCGGGATGTGCCGTGCTTGCCGCGGTGCGCGATGGCGAGATCAGCACGGAATCGCTTGGGAATTTTCACAAGATCAAGGAAGAATCCAGGTTTAATGACATGTCCTATGCTGACAAGAGAAAGAAGGATCGGAACTTTGGCCGATACATCAAGTCGGCCAAGAAGGACTTGAAAAAGGACAAGTAGCGTCGGTTCCGGGGTATAGCCCCGCACGCCAGACTATATAGTACTATCGGGCACAATCAGGCACTGTCAGGTAATAATAGAGTATGAAACCCGATATACGATTTGGCGATATCCTGGATCAAGACGTCGAGGTCATCGTGAACGCCTGGAACAGGAATATCATTCCCTGGTGGCTGTTGCTGCCACAGGGCGTATCAGGCGCGATAAAAAAGAAAGGTGGCTATGCACCGTTCAGGGACGTGGCCAGGTTTGGCCCCATACCGCTCGGCGAAGCGCGGCTAACCGGCGCAGGCACGTTGCCATTCAAAGCAATCATCCACGTGGCGGGCATCAATATGTTCTGGTGTGCCACGAAATCATCAGTCACGAATTCAGTTATCAATGCCATGAGACTGGTGAATGAAAACGGCTATAAAAGTGTCGCGTTTCCCCTGATTGGTGCGGGTTCCGGAAACCGGGGAGAGCAATGGTCCCTGGATTTAATGAACCACGCGTTTGAGCAAGTGGAAAGTGATGCAAAAGTATTCATCGTCCGGTATAAAAAAGGACATTGACGATATTGCCGGGACGGCGTGGACACCGTTATCAGGTTAGCGCGAACTGCGATAAAAATGAGCCGCCGCTCGATGGTTAGTGGCCCAGCGAAGGATTGGGATAAGGATTGGGGCAGGATTATAAAAAAAGGGGGAGAGCATTCGACATGTTTAGACTGGAAGTCGATAAGGAGATTAACCTGGTCTTTTTGCAGAACTCCATGGCACCGGAGCTGTATGCACTCGTGGAAAGCAACCGGGATTACTTGCACCAGTGGATGCCCTGGGTTGAAGGCACAACATCAGTAGCTGATATTGAATCGTTTATTGAGCGCTCTGTTAACGGTTTTGCCAAGGAAGCCACACTGGTTTGTGCCATCGAGTATAAGGGAAAGCTCGGCGGTATCATCAGTTACAACAAGATTTCCAAAACTCTGAAGAAAGTAGAGCTGGGCTACTGGCTGGCGGAAGCATTACAGGGCAACGGAATCATCTACCGGGCATGTAAAAAGCTCATCGACTATGCGTTTCATGAAATGAATATGGAAAAAGCAGAGATCAGGGTGGTGACAGGCAACCTTGCCAGCCGCAAGGTCTGTGAAAAACTCGGCGGCACCCTGGAGGGCGAGATCAGTCATAGTGAAAACCTTCATGGGAACATTGCCGGCCACGCGGTGTACGCTATTCACAACAAGTAAGTGGCGGCGCAATCAAAAGCCAGGCCCGCACGGTTTGGCAGGGAGTATTGTCTTCGTCTTAAATGCGTATCATTGGTGTTAGCGCTATCAAAGGCCATTCTGAAAGACTTTATTCTGGAGCCGGAACAGGACCTGGAGCGTGTAAAGCAGGAGTTGGTGCGTCACATTGACCTGACGAGAATGGAGCCGGGTTGTCTCGTATTTAACGCGATTCAGAATACTGCAGATCCGAAACGCTTTGAAGTTTATGAAGAATTCGTAAATAGAGCTGCATTCTCGTTCCATCAACATGGAGTGCGCGGCCCCGCATGGGGAAAAATCACTGGAAATGTGGTAAGGTGCTACGAAATCGAAGGGGTTGACGCAATCTGACAACCTATCGTCCTTCTGGCAGGTTATTTTGCTGCCGGCGTTAGCCGGTATGGGCCTGTCATCCGGCCGCTGACCCGGATATCCCGAATCAGCCGGTCGACTCCAATCCAATCACACCCGCCAGGGAGCATCATGCATACACGTCACAGAATTCAGTTTCCAAAATCCGAATCTTCAAAACTCAACCAGGACGAAGTCTATTTCTATCTCCAGGAACAGGAAAAGCAGCGCAAAATCCGCTTCCATGATTACGACAGGATCTACCAGGTGCAGGGCCTGTATGAGCAGATCTTCTATGATCGCCTGAAATGCACCTCCCCGGAGAAAGTCACCGCCATCCTGGCGTCGTCGGTAAGGCAATCAGACGACAACTTGTCTGAATTGCGCGTACTGGACTTTGGTGCCGGTAACGGAATGATGGGCGAGTCCCTGAAGAATCACGGTATCTCGCGATTGATTGGTGTTGATATTATCCCTGAAGCGAAGGAAGCTACCTTGCGAGACAGGCCGGGGCTGTATGATGCCTACTATGTTGAAGACTTCACGCAACTGAGCGCCGAGAAGAAAGAAGATATAGCCTCGTGGCAGTGTGATTGCATGGTTACTGTGGCGGCGCTGGGGTTTGGCGACATCCCGGTCAAGGCATTTATCGAAGCCTTCAATATCATCAAGACCAAGGGCTGGGTCGCGTTTAATATAAAAGAAACGTTTTTCGACGTCAGCGACAAGTCCGGGTTTTCCAAGATGATCCGCGACCTGATATTTTCC
This sequence comes from Gammaproteobacteria bacterium, assembly GCA_029880545.1. NCBI lineage: Bacteria > Pseudomonadati > Pseudomonadota > Gammaproteobacteria > Gammaproteobacteria bacterium. The sequence continues at coordinate 6,300 of JAOUOD010000003.1, forward strand.
AAGTACCTGGATGTCTATCATATCGAGCGCTACCGCCATCGATTGTCTATCGAGGGAGAGCCGCTGTATTATTTTGCCATCGCGGGACGAAAGAATGCCGACGTATCCAGGGAGTTCCTTGAGTCGCAAGGCGTCAGCGCCTGACAGGGAATAACGGTCCTGGCTCCTGCGCTGTTAAAATCATCTTATAGCAGGCAGGAGCATGCCGATGACGGATTCAGCCGCAGTCGAAATCAAGGCGTTTGTGCCAGCCAAGGATTTCGGTTTATCCAAAAAGTTTTATACAGACCTTGGCTTCGATCTGAAATGGACCGATGAGGAACTGGCGTATTTTGCGTGCGGGGCGACGAGCTTTCTTCTGCAGAACTTCTATGTCAAGGCGCACGCCGACAACTTCATGATGCACCTGCTTGTCAGGAATGCCGATGACTGGTGGAACCGGCTGACGGCAAGTGGCATTGTTGATCGCTACGGCGTTTCCATGACCGAACCGGGAGACCGCAGCTGGGGCATGCGGGACTTCACCCTGATCGACCCATCCGGCGTGTTGTGGCACATCGCCAATAATATCCCGCAATCATAATAGCGCCTGGAGTTCGTTTGCTGTGCCGTAATCGGCTGGATGGAGAGCCTGCCCGAAGGCCGAAAATCACGTTTTTGCCGGGGTGCACACCGATCCCGGGTTACCCGGTGCCCGCCGTTAATCCATGAAGCAGGTGAAGCCGGGAACGGACCCAGTCCCGGTTCCGTTACGGAATAGGGTTGCCGCGCATGTCATGTCGCGGCAAGGGCAGCGCAAAGGCCACTTTTTGCGCTATCATCCGGGGAAATCATCCGCCAACCGGAGCCTGTAAAATTTTATGGAAAACCGGCGTCACCCGAGAAATCCTATTGCCGTAATGATGAAGGTATGGCACCCGCAGTTTGGCGAAAAGCTGGTGACTACGCGCGACCTGTCAGATGGCGGGCTGTTTATTGTTTGTGACCCGGCTACCATGCCGGCAATGGGCGAGATCCTGGACGGGCAGGTGCAGTCCGAACATGCCGAGTTGCCGATTGTGAAAATGGAAATTGTCCGGGCCGAGAAAGACGGGCTTGGGTTGCGATTTGTTGGTACATAAAGCTTACACCCCTGCCGACAACCGAGTATTTTCCCCATGCAGCCCGACCAAATCGCTGAAACCTACAACAAGATCGCCGAACACTGGGACTCTCCCGACTTTAATTACGACAACGGTATCAGTCAGCACCAACGTGCCCTGGGGTTGGCACCGCAGGCCGGCGCCGCGCTGGACGCGGGCTGTGGCGCCAGTGGTCGCATTATTGAATTACTGTTGGCCAAGGGCTACGACGTTGAGGGTGTCGATATCTCCGTGGAAATGTTGCGCCGCGCGCGCCGCCGCCATCCTGGTGTTGTGTTTCACGAGGCCAACATTTGCACCTGGGAGTTGCCACGGCAATATGCGGTTATCAGTGCCTGGGACAGCATCTGGCATGTGCCGCTGGCGCAACAGCTGCCGTTAATCAAAAAGTTATGCAATCATCTCGTGCCGGGCGGAGTGTTGATATTTACCACCGGCGGTGTTGAGCAGGCGGATGAAATTACGCCAGATTGTTTCGGGCAGCCTTTATATCATGCCGCACCCGGTATCCCGTCGCTGGTGCAGGCGCTTGGGGAGGCGGGTTGTCGTTGCGCGCATCTTGAATATGACCAGTACCCGGAGAACCACGTTTACCTGGTTGCCCAGAGACTTGAACATACACCGTGATGATTGAAGTGATTTATTGTCGGGGTTGCTGCAAATGATTCGACCGCTGGATGTGAATGTCGCCGACGATCTTGAAGCGGTCGCCCGGATCTACAACCATTATATAATCAATACGGCGATCACCTTTGAAGAGCTGCCCATTGATGCGGACATAATCCGCACGCGCGTTGAAAAAGTCACGGCTGCCGGTTTGCCCTGGTTGATCGCCGAGCAGAATGGTGAAGTCATCGGTTATGCCTATGCCGCGCCGTGGCGTGAACGCTCGGCTTATCGGTTCAGTGTTGAAGTCAGCGCCTACCTGGACAAGGATCAAACCGGTAATGGTTGGGGCACCAGGCTGTTCGAAGAATTGTTTGCCCGGTTAAGACAATGTTCCATTCATGTCGCCATTGGCGGCATTACCCTGCCCAATGCCGCCAGCGTCGCGCTGCATGAAAAGTTCGGCATGACAAAGGTCGCCCATTACCCGGAAGTCGGTTACAAGTTCGAGCGCTGGCTGGATGTGGGCTATTGGCAGGTCATACTCGCCGAATAGCCGGGTCAGCGAGCCCCGGTTTGTTTGGCCACCATGCCGGCATCAAAACGCTGCTTGTCAATAACAAAGCGTTCATGGCTGCCGCGGCTGATCAGGTCAATGCCATCGTGAGCTTCCACGTCGAAGCGCAATCGCCTGCCATCAACCTCCACCAGTGTGACATTGGCCGTGACTTCCAGCCCGGCCGGTGTCGCCGCCTCGTGACTGACATTAATGTGAGTGCCGACACTTTGTTCCGCCGGCCAGTCCAGGTGCGGCACTACCAGTTTGATGCAGGCCCATTCCAGGAAGCCTACCAGGAAGCCGGTGGCAAACACTTCCGGCATGGCCAGGAATTCCTCGGCTTCGGGGTACAGGGCAGGTACGGTTTTGGATGATGGAATCACGAATCGATGTTCATAGCGGATGCCGGGTTTGAGTGATGGCTTCATGCTGCGGTCCTCATGCGATGGCCGGGGTTCATCCGTGAAACGCTGTCCAGGCCCTATCATAATACAGAATCGCTGGGCGGCCACGGCCGTGTTCCAGTATGATGGGGTTATCGATGATCATGGAAACAGGCTGATGATGGCAAGCCACGCAGGTTCCCGGTATGTGCTGATGGTTTCAGTATTGGCGTTGTTGTTGTCCGCCTGTCATGGCGATCGCATCAGCCAGCAATACCAGGTACCGGTATTCGGTACACTGGTGGATGTCAGTGTTCATGATGCGGACCGGGATGCGGCGGCAAAAGCGATTGCGGAAATCACGCAAAAGTTTGAAGCCATGCACAGTGACTGGCATGCATGGAAACCGGGCACGGTAGTCGAGCTCAACCAGGCCATCGCCCGTGGTCAGTCATTCACGGTCAATGATGAAATGGCGACCGTCATTGCGCAGGCAAAAATCCTCGCTGCCCGGAGTCAACATCTGTTCAATCCAGCCATTGGAAAACTGATTGGCCTGTGGGGCTTTCATGCCGACGTGCGACCCAGTGGGCCGCCACCGGCGGCGAAAGAAATCCAGGCATTGGTGAAGCTGAATCCGCGCATGGACAACCTCGAGATCAGTGGTAATAACATCAGTAGCAGTAACCCTGCCGTGCAACTGGACTTCGGTGGTTTTGCCAAGGGCGTGGCCGTGGATTTTGCCATTGCGATTCTGCGCAAACACGGTATCAATAATGCCATTGTCAATGGCGGTGGCGATCTTCGTGCGATAGGCCGTCATGGTGACCGGCGCTGGCGCGTGGGCGTGCGCCAGCCGGGTAACTGGGATGTGGTCGCCGTGATCGAAACCCGCGATGATGAAAGCGTGTTTACGTCAGGCAACTACGAACGTTACCGTGAGCATATGGACCGGCGCTATGCGCACATCATTGATCCGCGTGATGGTATGCCGGTGGAGCATGTGGCATCGGTGACGGTAATCCACAAAGATGGCGCTACCGCTGATGCGGCGGCAACGGCGCTGGTGGTTGCCGGCGTGAAAAACTGGGAGCGCATCGCGCGCAACATGGGCATACGCTATGCCATGATGATTGATGACAAGGGTACGGTGTATACGCACCCGGCCATGCTCAAGCGCCTGGAATTTGCCGAAGACAGCAAGCCGAAGATAGTGCTGGGCGCGGATCTGCCCTAGCCGCCGTACCAACGGCGTTCAATGCCACGCTCGTTCATGATGAAGGTGGCAATCTCTTCTATGGACATGGTACCGGTATTGATAAACGGAACATTGTCACGCTGGTACATGGCTTCAACAGCGCCGACTTCGTATTCGCATTGGGACAGGGAAGAATACTGCGAGTTGGGTCGGCGTTCATTGCGAATCTGGCACAGCCGTTCGGCACTGATGCTGAGGCCATGCAGCTTGCGGCGCCAGGGCTTTAATGCTTTTGGCAACTGTTCCGATTGCAGGTCTTCATCGGTAAGTGGGTAGTTGGCGGCAAGAATGCCGAATTGCAATGCCAGGTACAGGCAGGTCGGTGTTTTGCCGCTGCGCGATACACCAATCAGGACAATATCGGCTTCATCGTAATGGGACGTGGTTATGCCGTCGTCGTTGGCCAGGGCAAAGTTGATGGCATCGATTCGTGCCTTGTAGCCGCCGTTGCTGCCCATGCTATGTGATCGACCGACCGCATGGGATGAATGTATGCCCAGTTCCTTTTCCAGTGGCCGGATAAAGGCTTCAAACATGTCCAGCACCAGCGCGTTGCTTTGCTCTATGTATTCGCGCATGTCCTGCTCGATCAGCGTCGAAAACACCAGTGGCCTGGGTTTGCCTCCCTCGCTGATGCGATTGATCCGTTCCGCCAGCAGCCGGGCTTTTTCCGGCGTATCAATAAACGGCGCCTTGATCATGTCGAAGTCGATGCCTTCGAACTGCGTCAGCAGGCTGTGTGCCAGCGTTTCCACCGTGATGCCGGTGCGATCGGAAACAAAAAACACCGTGCGTTTCATTGGCGAGCAATCTTGTTGCTGTTACAACGACCAGCTTTGTGCATTGCCAGGCTCAGCTGCCGGCAGCGCTGTTGTTGCCGGCTTGCTTGCCCGACTGTTTACCGAGGAACAGCCAGGTTTCCAGGACCGTGTCCGGGTTAAGCGAAATGCTCGAGATACCTTGTTCCAGCAACCACAAGGCCAGGTCCGGGTAATCTGACGGCGCCTGGCCGCAAATGCCGACATACTTGCCTTGCTTGTGACAGGCCTGGATAGCCATCTGGATCAGTTTTTTCACCGCGGCGTTACGCTCATCAAAGGTTTGCGCCACCAGCGCCGAATCACGATCCAGTCCCAGTGTCAGCTGGGTCAGGTCGTTGGAGCCGATGGAGAAGCCGTCAAAGTGTTCAAGGAACTCCTCGGCCAGGATGGCATTGGACGGAATTTCGCACATCATAATCACGCGCAGGCCGTTTTCACCGCGCTTGAGACCGTTCTGCTCCAGCAGTTGCACGACCGCCGCGCCTTCATCGACAGTACGTACAAATGGAATCATGATTTCGACATTGGTCAGACCCATGTCATCGCGAACCTTCTTGATGGCGCGACATTCCAGTTCAAAGCAGGAACGGAAACTTTCCGATACGTAACGTGATGCGCCACGGAAACCAATCATCGGGTTTTCTTCATCAGGCTCGTAACGATCACCGCCGAGCAGGTTGGCGTATTCATTGGATTTGAAATCCGACATGCGCACAATCACCGGCTGGGGATGAAACGCGGCCGCCAGCGTGGCAATGCCTTCCACCAGTTTTTCCACATAGAACTCGACCGGTCCCGGGTAGCCGGTAATGCGTCGGTCAATCTTCTCGCGCAAGCCTGAAGCCAGCTGGTCGTATTGCAACAAGGCACGCGGATGGATGCCAATGGTATTGTTAATAACAAACTCGAGCCGTGCCAGGCCAACGCCACGATGTGGCAGTGAGGCAAACTGGAACGCACGCTCGGGGTTGCCGACGTTCATCATGATCTTGGTGGGCAATTCCGGCATGCTGCCGGCCTCGATCTGGTTGATTTCAAATGCCAGCTTGCCGCGATAGACATAACCGGTGTCACCTTCGGCGCAGGATACGGTGACCTTGTCGCCATCCTGGATGGTATCGGTGGCATTGCCGCAACCCACTACCGCCGGAATACCCATCTCGCGGGCGATAATGGCGGCATGACAGGTGCGACCACCGCGGTTGGTGACTATGGCGCTGGCTTTTTTCATGACCGGTTCCCAGTCCGGGTCGGTCATATCAGCTACGAGCACGTCGCCTTCCTTGACCCGCGACATCTCGCTGACATTGCGTATGACCCGCGCTTCGCCAGCGCCGATGCGCTGACCAATAGCGCGGCCATGGGTGATGGTGGAACCGCTTTCCTTGAGTTGATAGCGCTCGATGACCTGCCTGGATGCGCGACTCTCGACGGTTTCCGGTCGCGCCTGGACGATATAAAGACCGCCGTTAATGCCATCCAAGGCCCATTCAATATCCATCGGCCGGCCGTAATGCTTTTCGATGGTCATGGCCTGGCGGCCCAGCGCTTCAACCTGTTCATCGGTCAGGCAGAAACGGTTGCGCTCGTCAGCGGGCACCTCGACGGTGCGTACTGTCTGGCCGTGCTCGGTGCTGTCGTTGTAAATCATCTTGAGGCTGCGGCTGCCCATTTGCCTGCGCAGGATGGCCGGGCGATTGTCTGCCAATGCGCGTTTGTAGACGTACCATTCATCCGGGTTGACCGCGCCTTGCACTACCATTTCACCCAGGCCGAAGGCGCCGGTGATCAATACCGCGTCACGGAATCCGGATTCGGTATCCAGCGTGAACATGACCCCACTGGCGCCAACGTCGCTGCGCACCATTTGCTGAATACCGGCGGACAGCGCTACCTGGCTGTGATCAAAATCCTGGTGAACGCGGTAGGCGATAGCGCGATCGTTATAGAGTGAAGCGAATACGTGCTTGATGGCGGTCAGTACGCTATCGATGCCGCGTATATTGAGGAATGTTTCCTGTTGCCCGGCAAAGGATGCGGTGGGCAGGTCTTCCGCCGTGGCCGATGAGCGTACCGCTACCGACAGCTCGGCGTCACCGAACCGTTTTTGCATGTCGGCATAGGCATCGCGAACCGCCTGTTCCAGTCCGGGCGTGAACGGGGTGTCAACGACTTGCTGGCGAATGCGAGCACCGGTTTCAGCCAGCTTGACGACATCATTAACATCAAGCCCCGCAAGTTCCTTGTTAATACGATCATCCAGGCCAGATTGCGCCAGAAACTCGCGAAAGCTTTCAGCAGTAGTGGCAAAACCACCCGGCACCTGTACACCCAGCCCGGACAGGCTGCTGATCATCTCGCCCAGCGAAGCGTTCTTGCCGCCGGTCTGTCCGACATCATTCATGCCGAGTTGATCAAACCAGATGATATGCGTTGTCATGCCAGCCTCCGATGGTGTTTGGGTGCAAAACTAAACCAGGCTTTGTTATCAAACCTTGATCTGGATAAAACATAGCAAATGAATTCGCTAAACCAACCTCTAGTGCGCCTTTCGTTTGCAACTGTCGCCCTGACAGCCACAATGGCTGCCGCAGCCGCCGCCTTCCTCGCGGGCCGGGCCCAGCTCCGGGTGCCTGTCAGCAAATCGCCGGGCCGCGGTTTGCACCAGCAACCAGGCAATCGAGGCTGCAAATATAATCGCCATGCTGGCCAGTAGTTTGATCATGTTCAGCTCCCCAGACCGGCAAATCCCATGAAACTCAGCGACAACATGCCCGCCAGCATCAGGCTTAACGCGGCGCCCTGTGTAATCTTCGGCAGTGACGACAGGTCCAGGCGTTCGCGCAAACCAGCCATCAGCAGGATCGCCAGCGTGAAACCCAGCCCGGCACCAATGCTGTATACCAGTGATTGCGTGAAGTTGTATTCACGGTTGGTCTGAAACAGCGCCAGGCCAAGAATAGCGCAATTGGTGGTAATTAGCGGCAGGAAGATGCCCAAAGCCCGGAACAATGCCGGGGACATTTTTTTCATCGACATTTCCACGAGTTGCACGGCCGAGGCGATCACGGCGATATAACAAATCAGGCGCAGAAACTCGATATCGAACGCTACCAGCATCAGGTTAATAACGTAGGCGCAGACGGAGCTGACCAGCATGACCAGCGTGGTCGCCAGCCCCATGGGCATGGCGGTGTTTAGTTTGCCGGATACACCCAGGAACGGGCATAAGCCGAGAAACAGGCTGAGCACAAAGTTATTGGCCAGCATGGCGTTGAAGAAAATAAACGACAGGGTATCAGTGCTCATGCACCACCTCCGCACGTGTCGAATCCGGTTGCCGGCGCTCGCGCCACCAGGCAAACAGCAGCAGCCAGCCACCCAGCACAAAAAACCCGCCCGGCGGCAGCAGCATGATGATCCAGGGCTCAAAGTTTGCGCCCAGCACCGGGTAGCCCAGCAGGCTGCCGTTACCAAGCAGTTCACGCACGCCGCCGATACACAGCAGCGCCAGCGTAAATCCGATGCCCATGCCGGCAGCATTGACGACAGATTTGGCCAGCGGTTGCCTTGAGGCATAGGCTTCAGCGCGACCGAGAATCATGCAGTTGACCACGATCAGCTGGATGAAGGCGCCGAGCGCGTTGTACAAGTCAAGACTGATCGCCTGTATCGCGTAATCCACCATAGTGACAAAGGTGGCGATGATAATAATGTAGCTGGCAATACGTACTTGCCTGGGTATCAGGTTGCGCATCAGCGACACCAGCGTGCTTGACGCCAGCAGCACAAAGCTCGTGGACAACCCCATGGCTATGGCATTGATCACAGAGTTGGTCACTGCCAGCACCGGGCACATGCCCAGCAACATGACAAACACCGGGTTGTCGCGCCAGATGCCCTGCACGAAGGTGTCGAGCGTTACGCGGTTGTCAGGATTAATATCACTGCCGGCTTTATGGTTCATTCGCAGGTTCCCTGAGCTTGTCCAGTTGCGGCATCAGCACCGGTAACAATGTTTGCGCACTGTTATTAAGCATGTGGCCAACTGCGTTTGAGGAAATGGTGGCGCCGGAGATGGCGTCGATTTGCCAGGCGTTGCGCTTGCGGCCATGTTTGACTGTGACAATGGCGTTGCGCAATGCATCAGCCGAATCATTGAGCTGCGCATCCAGTGCGCGAAAGTTTTCCAGGAACGCCGGGTCCGTATTGATCTTGTCACCCAGCCCCGGCGTTTCCGCCATTTTCAGTACCCGGATACCGGTGATGCACTGGCAGTCGGGTGAATAACCGTAAAGCACGTGAATCTTGTCCTGGTAGCCGACGGCCACGGCTTCGGCGGCAATGCCCTTCAGCTGACCGCTTTCGTCGTAACCGGCATAAATGGTGGCAGCCGCATTGTTGTTTTCCGCAGCAATGCTGACAGTTTTGTCTATAACGCTGAAGTCGCGTCGCGATTGTGCGCCCGGGATGACCTGGAACACCGCTTTTTCTATGGCGTGACGTTTGTTTTCAGCGATACGTTCGGCGGTCAATTCCACGGTTGTCACAACCAGCAAGCCGGAAAGCATGGCGATACTGCCCAGTACCAGTACCAGTCTTGTCGGTGAAACCCTGTCTGCAGTGGCCTTAGCAGTATTCACGGTTTCGCCTCACCACGCTTGCGTCGCGAATCTCCGTACACGCGTGGTTGCGTCAACTGGTCGATAAGTGGCGCGGCGGCGTTGGCCAGCAGGATGGCGTACATCACGCCTTCAGGCAGTCCACCGAACAGGCGTATGACTACGGTTAGCATGCCGATCAGCAGGCCGTAGATCCAGACGCCCAGCGGTGTCACCGGTGAACCGACCATGTCGGTTGCCATGAACCAGGCGCCCAGCATCAGGCCGCCGGAAAACAGCATGAACCAGGGCGATGGATAACGGCCGGCATCATAACCGTGCAAGGCTGCGGCCAGTATTGTTGTGCCCAACATGACTGCTACCGGGATGCGCCAGTCGAGCATGCGTCGCAGCGCCAGGTACAGGCCACACAGTATGATTAATGCTGCCGAGGTTTCACCGATAGAGCCTGCAGTCGCGCCAGCAAACAGGCTCAGTGTGTCGGTATGAACGGATTCAAACTTGGCCAGGCCCAGCGGTGTTGCTCCACTGAAGCTGTCCACCGCCATTTTGCTCCATTGATCAACCGGCAGCGCACGGGTGAACGGCCAGGCCAGTGTTGATGGAATGAGCTCAACGAAGCGCTGTGGCGCCAGCGCCGGTGTCCAGGTGGTAATGGCCACGGGAAACGCGGCCTGGATAAAGGCGCGGCCGATAAGCGCGGGATTGAATACATTAAAACCCAGCCCGCCAAACAACAGCTTGCCCAGGGCGATGGCAACAAAGCCGCTGACTGCACCCATCCATAACGGCAGTGACGGCGGCAGGGTCAATGCCAGCAACAACCCGGTGATGACAGCACTCCAGTCGCGCAAGCTGTTGTCACCATTGCGAGCACGGTTAAACATCGCTTCAGTCAACAGGCAACTGGCGGTGACGACCAGGATCAGCGCCAGCGCGCTGATACCAAAGAGATAAATGCCGTAACCACATACCGGCAACAGCGCATAGACAACATTGCGCATGATTTGTTCGACGGAAGAGTCGGCGTGTGCGTGAGGCGAGGTGCGGAGTTCGATGATTGGCGGTTTACCCGGCATATTCAGGCGGCCTGTTCCCGCAGCCGGGTTTCAAGATTAATTGCCTTGGCGATGCGGAAGTACTGGGTCAAGGGAATATTGGACGGGCAGACATAGCTGCAGCAGCCGCATTCAAAACAGTCGTTGAGATGATAGCGTTGCTCCATTGTTTCGTACTCACGTTTGGTTGCCAGCTGTCCGAGCATTGACGGGTTCAGGTTCATCGGGCAGGCGTCGACACAGCGGGCGCACTTGATGCAAGCATACACGCGCCGGGTTTCGCTGGCGATGCCTGTCTCGTTCAGTACCAGTATACCTGATACACCCTTGGTTACCGGAACATCCAGTGATGCCACGGCGCCACCCATCATCGGGCCGCCAAGAATCACTTCCCTGGCGCTGCCATCAAAGCCTGCGTAGTCGAGCAGGAACGCCATCGGTGTACCCAGTGGAACAACGTAATTCCCCGGCTTGTTGATGCCCGGCCCGGTTACGGTAACCACGCGCTCAACCAGGCCATGGCCTTGCGGCAACAGCATGCCAAGTTCGGCCAGGGTGCCGACATTGCTGGTGACGACACCAATCATGTACGACTGGCCTCCCGACGGCACTTCACGATTGAGCAGGGTTTTGATAAGAATTTTTTCAGCACCTTGCGGGTACTTGGTCTGTACCACTTCGACGCGAATGTTATCGTTTGCAAGCAAGCGTGAACGAATGGCGGCCACGGCATCGAGCTTGTTGTCCTCGATACCAATAACCGCCTGGCTGGCGCCTGTTGCCGCAAGTGTGATGCGAATACCGCTTAGCAGGGCGTCAGTATATTCGAGCATGATGCGATGATCAGTTGTCAGGAACGGCTCACATTCACAGCCGTTGACGACCAGCGTATCAATGCACGCGTCTTCCGGTGGCAGAAACTTCACGTGGGTGGGAAATGCCGCGCCACCCAGGCCAACCATGCCGCATTGCTGTATGGCCTGGACGACATCTTTTGCCGACATGCCGGTTACGTCGCGCGGCGTTTCATACAACACTTCCTGTGATGAACCGGCATAGGGCCTGAGAATAATGGCCTCGGCCTTCGGGCCCTTCGCGGTTGGCATCAGCGTGATGTCGCTGATGACGCCTGTTGCCGGGGCATGCAGGGGCGACGACAGCCAGCCATCGGCGCGGGCAATGGGTTCGCCGCGTATTACTTCCTGCCCCTTGCTGACCAGGGGTATGGCCGGTTTGCCAATGTGTTGTGACAGCGGCAGGATCAGTTGCGGCGCAAATGGCAACCGGCGGATTGCGTGCGCACGCGTCTGATCCTTCCATTGTGGCGGGTGAATGCCGTGACTGAAAGACTTGTGCAACCAGTTTGTTATCAGGCCCATGCTGTTCGCCCTATTGATACTTGGCTGCCCGTTGCATGAGCTTGTCCAGTCCTTTTTCATCCTGCTTGAACGGTGTGCCCGGATGAATTGCGCCGGCAGTGCATTTTTCTGCAGCCCGGACAATGTCCTTGTAGGGCCCGGCCGTGGGATCAACGACATAGGCAAGACCAGTTTCATCGTAGGCAAAGATCTTCGGGTTGATTTCGATGCATTCATCACAGGATGTACATTCGGGTGTATCAATCCACACCGGTTCAAAGTCTGACGACCCGGCAGCCGGCGCTGCTGCAGCAGTCGCCGGCGCCACGGTGGACAGCCGATCGGCATTGGCAAGGTTGGTACCGGATGCGGCCATAGCCATAAGGCTGGCTGTAAGTTTCTGCGCCATATCGGCCCGGGCATCGCGTGCCACCTTGTCGACATCGACCACCTGGTCCAGCCCGGCCAGTGATTTGAGCTGGCGCCAGAACTGCCGACGCTCTTCAGCGGATCGCGCCAGTTCCTCGGTCATTAACATGCGTACCAGGTGATTCTTTTCATCAACAGCCCATATATAGGGATAGCGACCTTCGCGCTCGTCGGCGTCCAGGTCCAGGAACTCATGCAGCGGCACCATTTCATCACCCCAGGTTTCGGCCGTTGCCTTCTTGAAGTGTTTGCGGAACCGGCCCTCGGTGGCGGCAAAGTCAGCAAACGTCAGCGGAACGTCCATGGACTGGGCGTTGCCGTCGTTGTCGACGTACTCAATTTTTACTGTTGGCCAGTCATCATCCATGGCCGGGTTGCCGTCAATGTCGATACAGTCGCGGAAGTTGGTGGCCAGGTCCGGATCAAACTTGAACAGCGGGTAGGCGCGCGATTCCACGGCCAGCCGGCTTTGCATGTCGGTGGCATCATCGGCAACTCCGTGTTCCGGCTGGCACACGGAGTAGAGATTGAACAGCGCCGGACGACGACTGTTCAGCCCCTCGATAAATCCTTCAAGCAGGTGCGTCATATGCGACATGGAACTTTGCAAAACATAGGTCGTTCGATGCGCCATGGCAATGAGGCTGATCTCCTTGCGGGTTTCGGTCTTGCCATGCCAGGCCTTGCCATAAGGCGCCATATCCGAAACCTGGCCAATAAAGCCGGAGGTGCAGGCCTGGCCACCGGTGTTGGAGTACACCTGGGTATCCAGGACCAGCGCCTTGATCGGTCGCCCGGCCATCATCATGCGTGACAGGTTCTGGAAACCGATGTCATACATGGCGCCGTCACCGCCGACCGATACCACCGGCGGACACAGGTGGAATTCCTCGTCGTTAAACTGGCGCCAGTCAAAGCGGGCAAAGAACTCGTCATGTTCGCGCGGGTTGTACTTGCCTTGCAGTTCCAGTTCGGCCATGCGCACAACCTTGAAGCCTTCGGCCATCTTTGTCATGTGGCCTTCAAAGATGCCCATGGCAATGGATGGCGAATCCTGGAACAGGTGATTGGACCACGGGAACGGGTAGGGGTTGTACGGGAAGGTCGATCCCCATACCGATGTACAGCCAGTGGCATTGATGAAGCCAAGATTGGCACGACCCATGTGGGTCTTGCCGTCGGTATATTGCCACTTGAGGTAGCGTAGTTTTTCCAGAAGTTGCGTGGCCCAGCGCAACCAGTCGGGATCAATGGGCAACAGGTCGTGCTCGCTGTCGAGCGTGGCTGACAGCCTGGCCAGCGTCAGGTCACTGTCACCCTGTTGTTCCAGCGCCTGGTAGATGGCATGGGTGTCACCAAGGTCCATAGTGTCGGCAATCTTGATGCGGATATGCCGACCAAGCTGCTCGATCAAATCGTCCAGGTGCTTGACGTGTTTCTGCACACGCGGCTGCATCAACGCTGTCACCGTGCCGGTGAAGAGGTGAATCGCGGTTTTTTCACCGCAACCAAGACAGGCGCCGTCACCACAGACCATGGACTGGTAGTTACGCTTGTCCAGCAGCAGCGTTTCCAGCGCGCCAACCTTTTCATCTATATCATCAATACGAATAAAGTCGGCCGAGGTATTGGGCAGATCCAGCCACAGTTGCCAGTCATGGCGCAGTGATTCAACGGACTCTGTTGTTTGCGTGACTGCTTCGAGGGCGCCATCCTTGCAGACGGTGACACACTCCATGCAACCCTTGCAGGTATACGGATTGATGGTGATGGAAAACAGGCCGCCGCTGCCCTTGCTGCGTTTCTCGCGAACCGTGTAATACGGCTTGGTAATGGCAAACCTGAAGTTGCCCATACTTTCAAGGAACCAGTCAAACTCGGTCTCAAGCTGTTGCTTGCCGTCCACTTCCATGACTGACTCTTCGACAGTCTGTTCAATGGCCTGTTGCAGCAGGTGCGCGACATTGGCTGATTCACCGGCCTCGTCTATCGCGGCGTGCAGTTTTTTCTCAACGGTACGTGTAGCCCGGCGCAGGTGGCGCGTCGGCCGGCCGTTGTTTTCAATACGGCGAATCACCGTGTTGAACACATCGCTCATGGTATTGACCAGTCCGGGAATGGCGGCATCAGGGCAGGTGGAAAAACAGTCGCCGCAGGCGGTACATTTTTCCGGGATGAATTCAGGATGTTCAAAACGGATCTTGGTCATGTCCCGGTAGACACCGGTGGCCGCCGGGATCAGGCTGACACCCATGAACGGATCGACCAGGTTGTCATTGCCTTTGCCGGTGGCATAGAAGTGACCGGTTTGTTCCCAGAACCGGTGAACATCGGAGGCATGGCCATCACCCGCCGGTAACTGTTTCAGCATGACCGGCAAACCGGCAGCACGACGCTTGATGTGATCCCGGGTCAGGCCGAGAGGCTTGTCAGTGATCTCATGGATTTCGTCAAAGCCGCGACGCACCACGCGCAGGTTGTCTTCGACAACACGCTTGCCCTTGTCGCCGAACTTGCTGCGCAACTGGTCTTCGATAGCCTTGAGCAACGACTCTTCGTCCAGCCCCGCCTGTTTCATTGCCTTGGACGTGGCAAAAAACGCGCCCTGGAAGGCATTGCCCTGCATGCGGAATTGCAGCTCAGCGTTGCTGGCTTCCTCGCGGGCTATGCGGAAGCCGTCTACGTAGTAAACGTGAATGTCGTTATCAACAATATACTGTTGACCGTGTTGCGGTATGTGCGCCCAGACTTCCTCGGCCGAGTCGAGGCTGCTCTGAATAATAAAGGCGCCACCCTTGTCGAGACCGGCCAGCGGGTTGGAGTGTTCGAAGACATTGGGGTCAGGCGACAGCACCACGTCGACATGGTGGTATTCGCAATTCAGCGGAATCGGTTCCGGCGCGGCCGACAGGTAGTAGGTGGTGGGCTGGCCTTTTTTCTCTGAACCATATTTCGGGTTAGCCTTGATTTCGTAGTCGAGCAGGTCGAACAGGGTCATGGCCAGGTTCTTGCCGGTGGTAATGGCGCCCCAGCCGCCGACGGAATGAATGCGCACGGTGATGGAGTTCTTCGGCATCAGGTTGGGGTTCTCGCTGCCATGCACCGCCAGTTCACGAATACGGGGGTAGGCATCGAGCAACGCCTGCTGATGAATCTCCTGTTTTGGGGTCATTGCCTGGTCATGAATGAAATCCACTGACAGGTAGAAAAAGCGCCGACGCTTGCCCTCGGGCAGCATGTTTTCAACTGCACCAATCAGTGCTTCCGGTTGCAGGTCGCGGCTGCCCAGACCATAAACGCCGGAATACAGCCTTGGCCTGTCTGCAGGCCTGGCATAGGTGTCATAGGCCGGGTAAGGCTTGTCTTCACCACGGCCGACCTGGTTCTCAAGACACTTGCTGATGACTGCCCGTACCTCGCGCATCAATGGCAGGTCTTCAGCAAGTGGTTGATCGGTACGCTCAAGAACGGTGACGGCTTTTTTGCCTTTCAGTACATGGCCGAGCAGGTCGCCGGGGAATGGTCGGTACATGGTGATGTTGACGACCCCGACCTTGAGCTTGCGGGTTTTGCGCAGGTAATCGGCGATGGCCTCGGCCTGCACAATCATGCTGCCCTGGCCGAGTATCAGGTAGTCGGCATCCTCGGCCCTGTAACTGGCGACACGTTGGTACTGCCTGCCGGTAAGCCCGGCATACTGTTTCATGACATCGTCGGTAATGCTGCTGATGTGTTCGAAGAAGTAGGGTCGTTGCGCCGCCACCGACTGCATGTAGGCATCCTGGTTTTGTACGCTGCCTGACAGCATCGGGTTATCCACGTCCCAGACTTCGGGTACGCGACGGCGCTTGTCACCGTAGATCATGCGTTGCGACGGTGTTGGTGTATCAATGATGTCATCCGGCTGGCCGAGGAATTCCTTGATCAGCTCCCGTTCCGGTACTTGCATGGATTCGATCAGGTGCGTGGTCAGGAAGCCGTCCTGGGCAACGGCAGCCGGTGTCAGCGACAGCTCGGCTATCTTGCGCCCGATCAGGTTGAGGTCCGCCGCTTCCTGTGCGCTCTTGGCCATGACCTGGAAGAAACCGGTGTCGTCGATACAGTGATAATCATCATGACCGCAATGCACGTTCAGGCTGGCCTTGGTAATGGCGCGACAACCGATATTGAGCACATAGGGCAGGCGTTTGCCGACCGCGGCATAAAGCGACTCATGCATGAACGCCACGCCTTGCGCCGACGAGAAGTTGGTGGCGCGTAATCCGCTCATGGACATGCCGGCGGTGACAGCGGCCGCAGCATGTTCACTTTCCGGTTCGACAAATATCAGCGGCCTGCCAGATACATTGATATGACCCTTGCTGACTTCCTCGGCCCAGTATTCACCCATTTGTGTTGACGGGGTAATCGGGTAGGCGCCGGCGGCATCACTGGCTTCACGTTCGCACATGATGACGGCGGTGTTGCCGTCTATGGCCTGGCGGATACCCGGGTACTTGATTGCTGTCGTCTGCTTTTTCATGGTTCTGCCCCTTGTGGTGGTACGGCTGCTTGTCTCCTGTGTTGCCTGCTGGTGCTGTTACCAATGAGCTAACCCGGCGGCAGTGGTTGTTGCCGGATAATTTTTCTGGCCTTGAAACCTTTTTGTACGCCGGACTGTTTATCGAGCCAGACGATGGCGCCGGTCGGGCATCGTTCGATGGCGATGCGCGTGGCCAGCGCATTCTTGTCGTAATCGACAATGGCCAGGTTGTGTTCCATGCGCACCAGTCCTTCCGGTGCGTCCAGTGCGCAACGACCACAACCGTCACAGATCACTTCGCATTCAGCCTCGGCCGCGGCACCGGCTTCCTGGTTCTTGCAGGCGACCCAGAGCTGGTGACTGACCGGGTGAATGGAAAACAGCTGGCGTGGACAGATATCAACGCAGTCGCCGCAGGCGGTGCACAGGTCATCAATCACTACCGGCAGGTGATGCGCATCCATAGTGATGGCGTCGAAGTCGCACACCACTTCGCAATCGCCGAGACCCAGGCAACCCCAGGTACAACCCTTGCCACCGCCGGATACCAGGCTGGCCGCCCGGCACGATGGCAGGCCTTCATAATGGGCGCGAATATGGGCGACGTGACTGCCGCCGGCGCAGGCCAGCCGGGCGACGCGCTGTTCGTGTTCGCCGACATCGACGCCCAGGAAATTGGCAATGTGTTGTTGTTCATCGGTGGTGGCGACGGTGCAGGCGCCGGGGTCAAGATCGCCGCGAATCAGGGCTTCGGCAAATTGCCGGCAACCGGCAGTGCCGCAGGCGCCGCAATTGCTGGCCGGCAACATCGATTCAACGTCGTCGATTCGGGGGTCTTCCCAGACATAGAGCTTGCGGTTGGCCAGCGCCAGCACTGCCGCCAGCGTCGAGCCGAGCCCGGCCATAAACAATCCTGCGGTGGCAATGTGCGTTAGTGCTGGCAAACCCGGTTCTCCTAAACCAGAGGAAATTGGTCAAGAATATCCTTACACTTTTTAAGACTAAACAGACACGAACTATTTGTCTCAATAATAATTTCAATGTTTAATATTAAAAATATCAATACAAGGAGCAATCATGACCCGCCACCAGACCTTGTATTACAAGCAGAACCTGCTGAAGCAGTTGCGCGCGTTTTGCCAGGCGGCGCGTACCGGCAATATCACTGAAGCCGCCGAACGCCTGTTCCTGAGCCAGCCGTCCGTGACCCTGCAAATCCAGGCCCTGGAGCGGGAGTTCAATACCCACCTGTTCGAGCGACGCGGACCGCGGATCAGTCTGACCGGCGAAGGCCAGGTGCTTTACAACCTGGCCCAGCCGCTGGTGGACGGCATGGACCGGTTGCACGAAACCTTCGATGCCCATCTCGGCAAGCTGGAGTCGGGCGAACTGAACATTGCTGCCGGTGAATCGACCATCCTGTACGTGTTGCCGGAAGCGACGCGGCAGTTCGTCGAACGCTATCCCGGGATCGAGCTGAAAATGCACAACGTTACCGGTCGCGATGGCATGGCCATGTTGCGCAACAATGACGCTGATTTTGCTGTCGGTTCCATGCTGGAGATTCCCGATGACATTGAATACGAAGCGGTGGTGACCTATGACCCGGTGCTGATAACGCCGCTCGATCACCCGTTGGCAACGAAAAAGAAGGTGACACTGGAAGACATCAGTGAATACGGCCTGATCCTGCCACCGCGTCATTTAAGTACCTGGCGCGTGGTGCAGCTGGTGTTCAGCCAGTACAACCTTAACTACCGGGTAACCCTGGAAGCCGGTGGCTGGGAAGTGATCAAGAAATATGTCGAGCTGGGCCTGGGACTGTCTATTGTCACTGACGTTTGCCTGACCGGTGATGAAAAACTGGTGCGCATTCCGCTGAATGATTATTTCCCCGAGCGAAGTTACGGCATCGTCACCCGCAAGGGCAAATACCTGTCGCCGCAGGCGCGGCGGTTTATTGATATGCTCAAGGCCGTATATCACCAGGCGTAACCGCGTGTTGTCCGTAGTGCTATAGTCTTGTGCATTGACAAAGCCGTGGATGCTGTTGACAACATCAGGGTCATTAATAAATCAGCGCTGAGGAGAAACCGGGTATGGCTGTGAAATTCTTTGGTCGAAGCCTGTACAAGGGCCGGTGTTTCCGCCGGGCATTAAGCATCGACGAGCTGCGCGAAGTGGCGCGTCGGCAGGTACCGTACTTTGCGTTTGAGTACGTCGAAGGCGGAGCCGAGGATGAGCGCGCCTTGCGCTGGAACCGCGGCGCCCTGGAAAACATTCGATTAATCCCCAATACACTGGTTGATACCAGCGATCGCCATCAGCGCATCTCCCTGTTTGACCGGCAATCACAATCACCGTTGATTGTTGCGCCGACCGGATTGAACGGCATGTTGCGTTACCGCGGTGATGCGGCGCTGGCCCGGGCGGCAACGGCAGCCGGTATTCCGTTTACCCTGAGCACGGTATCCAACATGTTGCTGGAAGATGTCGCTGTCAGCGCGCGTGAGGTCGGTGATGCACGCATGTGGATGCAGCTCTACGTGATGAATGACCGTGCTGTTGCCCGAAATATCGTTGAGCGTGCCGACAAGGCCGGTTACGAGGCGCTGGTGTTTACAACCGATGCCAATGTCTTTGGTTATCGTGAATGGGATCGTCGCAACTACCGCGAACCCGGCAAGCTGACCTTGCGCAATATGATGAATGTACCGTTTCATCCTCGCTGGGCCTGGGATGTATTGCGACACGGCATTCCCTGGTTCGACAATATTGTTGACTTCATGCCGCCGGAAGCAAGAAGCGCCAGCGGTGGTGTGGCGTTTTTCCCCAGGTTGTTTGCACCGAACCTGTCCTGGGATGATGTTGCCTGGATACGTGATGCCTGGCCGCGCAAGTTGCTGATCAAGGGGGTAATGAGCGTGGATGATGCGCGCAAGGCCGCTGATGTCGGCTGTGACGGCATTATCCTGACCAATCACGGTGGTCGTCAGCTGGACAGTTGCGTGGCGCCCATCGAAGTCTTGCCGGAAATTGCCGCCACTGTTGGCGAGCGCATGACTATTATAGTGGATAGTGGTTTTTATCGTGGCGGCGACGTGGTCAAGGCTGTTGCCCTGGGCGCGGATGCGGTCATGATCGGCCGTGCCGCGCTGTTCGGTCTTACTGCGGGCGGTGAAGCCGGTGTTGCCCATGCGCTGCACATCATGATGAGCGAGATTGACCGGACCCTGGGCGAGCTGGGCTGTTGTTCACTGGCCGATGTGCATCCCAGTATGCTGGTCCAGGGTTAATTCTTCGAATGCATCACTCCCCCGCTGATTCGGTACACGCCGTTCTGTGGATGACCGGTGCATTACTGTCTTTCTGTTTGCTTGCCGTGGGTGCGCGTGAACTCAGTGGTGGCATCAGCGTCATGCAAATGTTGCTGTTTCGCAGTGTTATAGGTGTCGTCATTATCGGCCTGGTGATCGTGAGCGGGCGGCGTTGGGCACTGTTTGCCAGTGCCCGTCCGCGTCTGCACGGGTTTCGCCACCTGTTTCATTTTGCTGCCCAGTACTGCTGGTTCGTTGGCCTGGGCGTACTGCCTCTCGCCGAGGTGTTTGCGCTGGAGTTCACGGTACCATTGTGGACCATGCTGATCGCGGTATTGTTCCTGGGTGAGCAGGTGACCCGGCGCAAGCTTCTGGCCATTGGCCTGTGCCTCGCGGGTGTGGTGTTAATCGTCCGGCCGGGATCCGGTGTCATGAACATGGCATCAGCCATTGTTATAGTCGCTGCCATCCTGTTCGCCATCTCCCACAGTGCCACCAAGGCGCTGTCGTCTTCCGAGCACCCGCTGACGATCCTGTTTTACATGTGCCTGGTGCAGCTGCCTCTTGGCCTGGTACTGTCGATACATGGCTGGAAGCAACCCGAATCCGGTCACTGGCTGTGGATCGTGGTGATTGGTATTACGGCATTGACAGCACATTACTGCATGACCCGCGCCATGCATCATGCCGAGATCACTACCGTGGTAACGCTGGACTTTTTCCGCCTGCCCTTGATCATCCTTGTGGGCGTGGTTTTCTACCACGAGTCGTTTGACGGCTGGTTACTCGCCGGAGCGGCCTTGATGCTTTTCGGTAACCGGATTAATCTTGGTGGCAGCAACGTGGTCCCGGTGTCGCCGGATCCGCAGCACGAACCAGTTGAACTACGGCGCTGAACCATTACCGAGATAGATGGTCGATGCAAATAGCGCATGCCTGATGAATAATAATGATTTGAACAGGTGGATTATGTATACGATTGAAAGCCTGCTTGAGATGTTGCGCAGTAATCCCGAAAACGTCAGCTTTGATGACTGCATCGCAGTGATTGATGCCAATTACGAGTTCACTCCTACCGCATTCAGAAATGGCATGCTGGTGAATAATGCCGGCGAGAACAACGGTTCCTGCAAGATTTTCGCCTTTGCAAAATTGCAAGGCCTCGATAAAACACAGACCCTGCACTGTTTTGGCGATTATTATCGAAAGGATGTGCTGGGCTCGCCTGATGGTGATGATCATCAGAATATACGAAATTTCATGCAAACCGGATGGAGTACGCTCGGATTTGACGGTGTTGCACTGGCTGCCAGGTCTTAACGCTGCCTTCAAGCTGAAGGATGGCAGCTGTGCTGGAAATTCCGGCTGTGGCGTACTTCTGAAACCGGTTATGGATCGAAAGGCGCCATTACGGAGAGATGAATGACCATACTTGATACTACCGCTATCCTGATTTCGCTCGCGGCTTTTTTATCCTGGGTTAATTACCGCTTTATCGGTTTGCCGCAAGTCATCGGCCTGATGATCGTGGCACTGGTGCTGTCCACCGGTGTGCTCGTGATCGGACAGTTTCGGCCGGAAATCATGATCCCGGTGCAGCGGGTATTGACCAGTGTTGATTTCAACCAGGCGCTGATGCACGGCATGTTGAGCTTTCTTTTGTTTGCCGGTGCCCTGCATATCAATCTCAATGACCTGGCCCGGCAGAAATGGGTAGTGGGTACGCTCGCATCCATTGGTGTAATCGCCACGACATTTATTGTCGGAACTGTCATGTGGTGGATCATCAGCCAGGTGCATCCCGGGTTTCCGTATTTATACGGCCTGCTGTTTGGTGCGCTGATCGCGCCGACAGACCCGATTGCGGTTATGGCAATACTGAAGACCGCCGGCGTACCCGACAGCTTGCGCATCAAGATTGCCGGTGAGTCACTGTTTAATGACGGCGTTGCCGTGGTCGTATTTATTGTCCTGCTGCGCCTGGCATCCGGCGAGGCGGACATATCGGCCATGTCCATTGCCGGATTGTTTGTCATGGAGGCGTTGGGTGGCGCGATATTTGGCCTGGTGCTGGGTTTTGTCGTATACCAGCTCATCAGGCGCGTCGACAACTACCAGATCGAAATCATGATGAGCCTGGCACTGGTGATGGGCGGTTATTCACTGGCCAGTGCCTGGCACCTGTCCGGCCCCATTGCCATTGTTGTCGCCGGACTGTTTATGGGAAACCAGGGCCGATACTTTGGCATGTCGGAAAAAACCCGTGAGCATCTGGATACTTTCTGGGAACTGGTTGACGAGATGTTGAACGCCTTGCTGTTCCTGTTGATCGGTCTAGAAGTCATGGTGATAAGTATCACCGGTGAATATCTTGGCCTCGGGCTGATTGCCATTGTCGTGGCCTTGCTGGCACGTTTTGTCAGCGTGGCAGTACCGGTCTCCATCATGAAGCGGTTTCGGGAGTTCACGCCGGGTTCGGTACGGTTGCTTACGTGGGGCGGGCTTCGCGGGGGTATATCAGTAGCGTTGGCATTGTCATTACCGGCAGGACCTTACCGCGAGGTTGTGCTCGCGATAACCTACATTGTTGTTGTGTTTTCCATAATTGTGCAGGGGCTGAGTATCAAGCCGTTGGCAAGATGGCTGCTTAATCGATAAACAAGAACCCGGCCACAAGCCAGGAAAGAGCAGGAAGTTTTCAGCCTGTTAAATGCTGCTGGATGAGCCGGGAATTCGCTTCAGAGTCCGAACTCACCCTGCAGTAGTACACTCATGCCTTCAAAGTCTGAATTACCGGCCTGGCTGAATCCCTGTTTGATAGAAAGGGGCATCTCGAACCAGCCTGGTGGCGTTGTTTCCGGAAAAGTATAAGTATAAAATATTGTTAATGTGAAAAAACATCCGCATCATGATGATCATGATGCGGATTAACGGATTGTCTTCGTGATAACTGTTAAAGATCGGTAGCCATTGTGCTGAACAGGCTGTTTGCATAAGTGAAATAGGGGAAGAAACAGTTGCTGTGTGTGGTCGGAAGTCCACCGAGATAGCAGTCAACACTGTCTACATCGGCAGCACCATTGGCCTGCATGGATGCAACCGCGAGCGGCGTATTGAAATAAGGCACTGATACGTCGTCCGGACCATGAAAGAACCGGGTCATGGTAACCGGTGCCCAGTTGTAGATGTCATTTTCCGCGATTGCGCTCTTGAGCGGGCCTTCACCACTGCCAAGAAAGTCGGCGCGAAAAGCGGGATTGAACAAGTCAGCAGTGACGGTGGTCAATAGCGCGTTGATTTCCTCCTTGTTCAGGGTCCCGTCAAAACTGTTGTTGATAGCGTCGACATACGGGGCCTGGAAATAATCCGGAATGCGATTGAAGTTGTAGGCAGTATCATAGGCTTTCAATACAAATCCGACATAGGCAGGCACGGGCAAGCTTGTTGATGCAACGATAGCCATGGCTGTTGTGCTCATGTCAAAAGGACCCGCAGCGGGCGCGGAAGCGGTGATCGGGAATTCCACGGCGAAGTCATTTTCCAGTGAGCGTTGCGCCGCCAGTGTCGCGTACCCGCCTTCCGAGTAGCCAGCCAGGAACAACTGACCGTTAAGTTTCAGCTGGTTTCGCGTCGCCAGGGTAGCGGTAGCGTGCAACATATCAACAGTTGTAGATGCCAGGGTCCTGGCATGAATAAACGGGTGCATCACACCGCTGGTGTCGCCATAACCAATGTAATTTGCGGCCGCGACAACGTAACCCTGGGACGCAAACATAACAGCTATATCCGCGTAACTGACTTCAGGAGCAGTTTCGGCACCTCCCGCCATGGACGATGGAGCCTTGTTCAGAAACAGGGTGCCGTGCTGCAGGCTGATTAGCGGGCTGGTTGCGCCCGGGTCCTTTACCGGCGCTGTGATCAGGCCCGAAACGGAAACAAGATTCCCGTCGGCATCAGGAGTTGAGTAGACTATCTTGTAGGCGGTGACATCATAGGCGGCATTGAGCCCGGCGAGGCCATACGATGTATAGGCAGACATCATGGCGTCGGCAGCAGCAACCGGTATGGTTGCCAGTTCCGTCTGCTCGAGCAGTGCTCCCCGGTGAGCAACAAATTTATCTGCTTCCGGTCCGCAGGCTGTCAGCAGTACAAAGAAAAGTACAAACACCGGGACAAGACACCTCTGTCTGAATGAAAAGCAATAGCATTCTGGGCCTGGCATGATTCATCCTCCATGTGAAGTGGTGGCAGGGAGAGCCACCTTCACTCCATGCGTTTGCAGTAAATGTGCCAGTTTTACAGGGTTTGCTAACCTATTGACTTTCAGTAAATAAATATAAAACTCGTTATTAGTGTCCGGAAACAACTAATTGGAAATAGACACGGTATGTATACGGGTGTACATTGGATGCGCTATGGGCACGAAAAAACTGACTTCGGCCGAACGCACATTCCTTGATAATGCTGTCGGGGTTATTTATGCCAACCCGTTCAGCGCAGATCGTGACCTGGTCGACAAGAGGCTGGTGGATTTTCCCGCCGGGGAAAATTATACCCTTCGTTACCAAAGAATTATTTCCGCCATCGCTGACGGCGTGTCGGGCCTCGTCTCCAGTGGGCACCACGATATCAGGCAGTTCAGCGGTACAGCACGTGATTTGCTGGAAAGCGTCCTGATTTTCCACGTCTATCACCAGGTTTTTCTGGAGTTCGACTCGTTAATCGAAAAGCAGCTGGGTAACGGCGATACCCCGGTCAAGGTCCCTTTTGCGCGTGATGCACTGGCCATGCTTCACAGCTTCGGGTTCGCAGAGGAAGCGGCGGAAAGATACTTCGCGGCGTTTTTCCAGATTCGGCGCGCGTATTATTTTATCGGAACATCTATTATTGGCAGAAGCCCGTGCATGCGCGGCTTGCGAGAAGCGCTCTGGAACAACGTAATTACCAGTGACATCGGCTTGTACATGAGAACCCTGGTCGGACGCATGGAGGATTACTCAACACTGTTGCTCGGTGAAACCGGTTGCGGCAAGGGTATCAGTGCCGCAGCCATAGGCCGATCAGCCTTTATACCATTTGATAGCAACCGCGGCTGTTTCAGGCTTAATTTTAACCGGTCATTTATGTCCATTAACCTGTCCCAGTTTTCCGAGTCGCTTATTGAATCGGAACTGTTTGGTCATGAGAAAGGCGCATTTACCGGGGCAGTCAGTAATTATGAAGGCGTGTTGGCCAGGTGCTCCCGTTACGGCGCCGTTTTCCTGGACGAGATCGGCGAGGTATCGTTACCGGTGCAGGTGAAACTGCTGCGCGTGCTCGAGGATCGGAGGTTCATGCCTGTCGGAAGTTATGAGCAGAAGCAGTTCGAGGGTCGAATTATCGCGGCGACAAACCAGTCACTCGACAGGCTCCGGGAGGAAAACCGTTTTCGTGATGACTTTTATTACCGGCTTTGCTCCGATGTCATTCATGTGCCGCCGTTAAGGCAGCGTATTGCCGAGGACGAAGAAGAGCTTGATGATCTCGTTGTTCATACACTGGCCCGGATTGTCGGCACGTCATCACCGGAGCTCGCGGACCGGGTAATCTCATGTATTCGTGACCAGATACCGCGTGACTATCCGTGGCCAGGAAATGTGCGTGAACTCGAGCAATGTATACGGCGCTTGCTGCTGAAACGTCGGTATGAGGCAGGCCCCGCTAGTCTGCATAAAACGAACGATATTGATGGAATGCTGAAGCTTGTCGAGCAGGGCAGCGCCAGTGCGCAGGAGCTTTTATCCAGCTATTGCAGGAAGCTCTACGGACAACACGGTTCCTACGAGACCGTGGCCCGAATCACCCGGCTGGATCGCCGGACAGTCAAGAAATATATCGATATATAACCCGGGCAGGAGTCAATGCTCCTGCACATTCAGTTCCTTCAGTTTGCGCGTCAGTGTATTGCGTCCCCAGCCCAGGCGCTTGGCTGCTTCCTGTTTGCGTCCGCCTGTGTACTTTAATGCCTCTTCGATCAGTACGCGTTCGAATTCTTCGTTAAGCGCCTGAAAGATATCCGAGTCGCCGCGCGCAAGCTGCTGGTCAACGAACTGCTTCAGCTGCAACTGCCAGGCATCCTCTATTTCACCGGAATGTTCTTCGCGCAATTCCGGTGGCAGGTCTCCGGTGCGTATGGTTTGCCCGGGTGCCATGACCGTCAGCCAGCGACAGGCGTTTTCCAGTTGCCTTACATTGCCCGGCCAGGCGAGTCGCGCCAGGTAATTCTGTGCGTCCACATCAATCTTTTTCGGTTCGACATTGAGTTCCGTGGCAGACTTGTCGAGAAAGTAGCGTGTAAGCGCCGGAATATCCTCGCGCCTCTCTTTCAGTGATGGCAGATGAATACGAATAACATTCAGACGATGGAACAGGTCTTCGCGGAAGCGACCTTCCACGACGCGCTTTTCCAGGTTCTGGTTGGTGGCGGCAATAATGCGCACGTCAGTCTGTATTTGCTCGCGTCCGCCGACACGGTAAAAACGACCATCAGACAATACGCGTAACAGCCGGGTTTGCAGTTCAGCCGGCATGTCACCGATTTCATCCAGGAATAGTGTGCCCCCGCGCGCCTGCTCAAAACGGCCGATGCGTTGTGAGTGTGCGCCGGTAAAAGCGCCTTTCTCGTGCCCGAACAATTCCGATTCCAGCAGCTCCGCGGGAATCGCGGCAATGTTAATGGCAACGAAGGTTTTGTCGGCGCGCGGGCTGTGATTGTGCAGTGCTCTTGCCACCAGTTCCTTGCCGGTGCCGGATTCACCATTGATCAAGACGCTGAGATTGGAGTTGGCCAGTCGCCCGATAGCGCGGAACACTTCCTGCATGGCCGGTGCTTCACCGATAATCTCCGTCTGGTATTCAGGCGTTTCGACAGCGGTGCTGTTGAAATTGCTGCGCCGGTGTTCAATGGCGCGTCGCACGAGGGACACGGCATCGTCCATATCAAATGGTTTGGGCAGGTATTCGAATGCGCCACCCTGGTATGATGCCACCGCGCTCTCGAGATCGGTGTGTGCCGTCATGATGATGACCGGTATGTCAGGCGCCTGTTTCTGGATGGTTTGCAATAATTCGAGCCCACTCAGGCCCGGCATGCGAATGTCGGTAACAATGACATCGGGACGCTTGCGCTCGAGCAACTCGGCAATACCTTCAGCGGACTCAAAACATTCCACGGCCAGTTCGGCCTGTTCCAGCGCCTTCTGCAGCACCCATCGAATGGAACGATCATCGTCGATGACCCAGACTCTATCCTTGGCGGCCATGCGGATTCTCCAGCGGCAAAAAGATTGAAAATACGGTTTTGCCAGGGCGACTTTCGACCTGCACCAGGCCGCCGTGGCGGGCAACAATATCCTGGGTTATGGACAGGCCGAGCCCGGTACCATCGGGTCGGCCGGTTACCAGCGGATAAAAAATATCGTTGCGAATATCTTCGGGGATGCCTGGCCCGCTGTCTTCGATATCAATGCGCACGGCCAGGCGATGCCGTTCGCCGCCAATGGTGAACTGGCGTTCGATCCTGGACCGCAGGACCAGGTGGCCGTTTCCGGCCATGGCTTCAATGGCGTTGCGGCAAAGATTCAGCAAAGCCTGGATCATCTGGTCACGATCCAGTGATAATTCCGGCAGGCTCGGGTCATAGTCGCCGCGAATAATCAGCTTGCTGCCGGATTCAACACGCACCAGTTTGCGTACGTGCTGCAGCAATTCGTGAATATTGCAGGGTTCGCGATTGAGTGGCTGGTTGGGGCCAAACATGCGATCGATCAGGTTACGAAGCCGGTCGGCTTCTTCAATGATGATGCGTGTGTACTCTTTCAGTTCTTCGCTGGGCAATTCGCGCTCCAGCAGTTGCGCAGCGCCGCGAATGCCACCCAACGGGTTCTTGATTTCATGGGCGACGCCACGAATTACGGCGCGGTTGGTCATGTGCTGGCTGAGCATTTTCTCTTCCTGCGCCAGTCGCAGTACTCGGTCAGTCTGGTTCAACTCGAGAACAATATTATGTACACCATGGCCCTCGTTGATCGGGTTAATGGTGTAGTCGACGGTAATGGATTCGCCGTTCGGCAGGCGCAACATGGTCTCGCGGGTGGTAAATGGATGTTGGCTGGCGAGTGTATCGTTCAGCGCCTGGATCAGCTCCGGGTTATTGGGCAGCCAGGATTCGATGTGTTCACCGACAATCTGGCGTGAGCTCGAGTCCAGCAACATTTCCCCGGCCGGGTTTATCGCCCGCAACCGGAGGTCGGCATCCAGGCTCAGCACAGCCGTGCTAAGACTGTCCAGGGTTTGCTGTGACAGATGTGTGCTCATGGCCGCATGCTTCGTAATGTTAGTGCTCACTCTCACAATTAGGGTTCTAACATCTTGAATTCTATCTGTTTTCGCTTTGCACCAAAATAGTGCAAATTGGATTTTGGCAAATAAAAACGCCCCCAATCGGTGGGGGCGTTTCACCGCTCGGTCAAATGCAGTGCCAACAGCGGAGCCGGCACTGCTACGGGATGCCCCCGTCTTACATGCTGTAGTACATGTCGAATTCAACCGGATGCGTGGTCATACGCAGACGGGTGACTTCTTCCATCTTCAGCTTGATGTAGGCATCGATCATGTCGTCAGTGAACACGCCACCGGCGGTCAGGAATGCGCGATCCTTGTTCAGTTCGTCCAGCGCCTGGTCCAGGGCATGGCAAACAGTCGGGATGGCGGCTTCTTCTTCTGGCGGCAGGTCGTACAGGTCCTTGTCCATGGCTTCGCCCGGGTGGATCTTGTTCTGGATGCCGTCGAGACCGGCCATCATCAGCGCGGCGAAAGTCAGGTACGGGTTGCCGGAAGCATCCGGGAAGCGTACTTCGATGCGACGCGCTTTTGGGTTGGTTACGTACGGAATACGAATGGAAGCAGAACGGTTGCGGGCAGAGTAGGCCAGCATAACCGGGGCTTCGAAGTGCGGTACCAGGCGCTTGTAGGAGTTGGTGGAAGCATTGCAGAAGGCATTCAGTGCCTTGGCATGCTTGATTACGCCACCGATGTAGTACAGCGCGGTTTCTGACAGGCCGCCGTATTCGTTGCCAATGAACAGGTTCTTGCCGTCCTTGGACAGCGACATGTGCACGTGCATACCGGAACCGTTGTCACCTACCAGCGGCTTGGGCATGAAGGTCGCGGTCTTGCCGTAATTGTGGGCAACGTTCTGAACCACGTATTTCAGGATCTGGTTCTGGTCAGCGCGTTTTACCAGGGTATTGAACGCGGTACCGATTTCACACTGGCCGGCAGTGGCCACTTCGTGATGGTGTACTTCAACGCCAACGCCCATTTCTTCCAGTGCCAGGCACATGGTGGAACGGATGTCCTGCAGCGAGTCGACCGGCGGAACCGGGAAGTAACCACCCTTGACGCCGGGACGGTGACCCATGTTACCGCCTTCGTAAACACGCTCGGAAGACCACTGGGCTTCTTCGGAATCCACCTTATAGAAGGCGCCACTCATGTCTGCACCCCAGCGAACGTCTTCCAGGATAAAGAATTCCGGTTCCGGACCAAAGAAAGCGGTATCGGCAATGCCGGTGCTCTTCAGGTATTCTTCGGCACGCTTGCCGATGGACCGAGGATCGCGCTCGTAACCCTGCATGGTTGATGGCTCAACGATGTCGCAGCGAATGATCAGCGTTGGCTCTTCCATGAACGGGTCCATCACGGCGCTGTCAGCATCCGGCATCAGGATCATGTCGGATTCGTTAATGCCTTTCCAGCCGGCAATGGATGAACCGTCGAACATTTTGCCTTCTTCAAACATGGCTTCGTTGGCTTCACGGACCGGCAGCGATACGTGCTGTTCCTTGCCCTTGGTGTCGGTGAAACGCAGGTCGATAAACTTGACCTGGTTGTCTTTAATGGTCTTGAGCACATCAGCGACTGACATGATTTCCTCCTACGTCGGAATATTGATGCCCTTGTGGGGCGGCTAAATTTTTGATCCAGGCGGATTACCCGCCTGGATCGTGAAACTGGCACGTTGGCTTTGTCGGCCTCGGTGTTTGAAGTCGTGCATAAGCACCAAACTTGTGCTCTAGTAATGCACGCGGCGTGCCAAGTTATTCGTTTCGATAACTCATTGAATATACGAACAAAATTGTTTCGTCGCCTGTTTAGAACGCACCATTATGTAGCATTCTGGTCACTAAATGCACCATTATGGTGCATTTAGTGAAAGTACAGCACAATTTCGCCCAGTTCCGGGTCATCCTTGATGGTGTCCTGGAACTCTTGCGTCAGCGCGTCGGCTTCGTCTTCGTCGCTGGCATAGTTAATGGGCAGTACGATTTCCGCGTTCACCTTGCCATTCATATAGTGCAGGGTGATACGTTCAATATCGCCGGCGGCCGGGATGCCGGTAAAATATTTGCCTAGTCGAGGAATGATCTCCTGCCTCAGTGGCAATTTCGCCGTTTTTGCATTATTCAGATCATCCTCGGCATCTACATGGACAGTGACATCGGCCACTTCCGGAATGTCGGCAATGACACTGCGGCGTACGGTTTCGCTGATCTGATGACCTTCGCTGACGCTGAGACTGGGTTCCACCTGGATATGTACGTCTACCAAGGCGATACCGCCCATGCGTCGGGTACGCAACATATGCAATGAGCGGACGCCGGAAGTGCTCTTGATGACCTTGTGAATGGCTTCAACCCGGTCCTGGTCCAGGCCGGTATCAATAAGTTCGTGGATGCTGGTCCAGGCCAGCTCCCAGCCTATCTTGGCAACCATGGCGGCAACAATAACCGCGGCAATGGCATCGAGATATTCGAGGCCGGCCATGGTACCGACGACACCGATGATGACGACGATGGACGAGATGGCATCACTTCGACTGTGCCAGGCGTTGGCGCGTAACAGGTCGGAGTTGTATTTGCGCGCGGCGTGCATGGTGTAATGATAAATGGCTTCCTTGGACACCACTGAAGCACCGGCAATAATCAGCGCCCACATACCCGGTTGCAACAGCAGGTCCGGCTCAAACAATCGTCGTGTCGAATCAATGGCAATTCCGATGGAGACGCCGATAAGCGCAATACCCAGTCCGACAGTGGCAATGGTTTCGATGCGGCCGTGACCATAGGGATGTTCGTCATCAGCCTCGGCGCTGGCATGTTTTGCGGCATACAACACCATGAAATCCGTTGCCAGGTCAGACAGCGAGTGTACGCCGTCGGCAATCAAAGCCTGTGAATGACTGATAAAACCGACAACAATCTTGGCGACACCCAGCAGCAGGTCGATGACTGAGCCGATCAGCGTGACTTTTAGCGTATCCTTGTAACGCGCTCCTTGGTTGACGTCCTGCTGCAAGCCATGACCGCTGACATGGTGGCCCGAATGTGAATGGGGGTGATGACTATGCGCCATGGTGGACCTCCAGGCGGATAATCACTTCATGATCGTTATCGACCGTTTCAACAACCGTGTGGCCGTTGATTCGGCACCAGGTAGGTATGTCGTTCAGGGCGCCATGATCGGTGCAGACAACTTCCAGCATTTCACCGGAGGCCATGCCATTGACCTTGTCCTGGGTCCTTATGACCGGCATCGGGCACAGCATATTTCGGGCATCCAGTGTTTCCATAATTATTTACTCAATGCGTTTACAGGTACCATTCCTGGGGCAGTTCATCCGGGTGTAGTGGTGCCACCTTATATTCAGTAACCATATCGGACAAGTCATGTATGGAAACCGTGACCTCATCGTCTGTTCGGCCCTTGCCAAACCGCGCGGTCAGGCGCGCAGCCAGCAGCAGGTCATTTTCGCTGACAGTACCGGATTCTGCATCCAGCAGCACCAGTGGGCCGCGATGGCTGCTGGCATGCATGTGAACAAATCGGTTGCGGTAACCGCGCAGGAAATTATTTTCACCATCGTCGCGCCCAATGATGAGTTTGAAATGTGGTCTCGGCCTCACGTGGCGCCCGACCTTGAGCAGCATTATGTCATCAATTTCGTATCGTTTTTCACCGCGAACCTGCCACAAGTCGGCAAGCTTGCGTGAGTAGTTGGCATCAGTAAGGAAGCAGCAGCCACCTGCCGGTTGGGCGTAATCATTGAACCCGAGCTGGTTGGCCAGTGCCATTTGCGGCTTGCGATTGCGACCGGAGAAATCGAGCAGCTTGTTCCTGTCTACCCAGCCTTCGCGCTCGGGCAGGGTTTCCGGAAGTATCCTGGCGCATAATGGCCTGAGTAACAGATCCCTGGCACCGGATTCGCGGGCGATCACGGGCATTGTGTCCTTGCGTTGTGACATGGGTCGTTGTCCGACCACTTCACCGGTGACAATAAAATCAAAATCGTGCTGCTGTATCCACTCGAGTGCTTTCCGGACCATGAATCCCTTGCAGTCGAGACAAGGGTTAAGGTTGGCGCCGTAACCATGTTTCGGGTTTATGACGACATCCTTGTATTCCTCGATGATGTCAACGATGTGTAGTTTGATGCCCAGCTGTTCAGCCACCCATAGCGCGTTGTTGCGCTTTTCCTTGTTCTTGTCCTTGTTGCGTATGGCGTGCGTATGGCCTTCTACGCAGAAGCCGGTGTAAAAGTTGATGCCTTCCACATGAATGCCCTGGTCGAGCATTAACTTGGCGGCGAGCAGTGAATCCAGTCCACCGGAAATCAGGGCGGCGGCTTTTCGTTGGGTCATGGCTTGAATACACATCTGTAATCCAGGGAAGCGTCGGATTTTATCTCAAAACTGTCCCTGACAGGTATGCCCGGTTGTGCCTGTCGGCGCTGAACGGGACAGCTTCTTCGGACTGGTCGTGAAGTTGGCCAAATAAAAAACGGACCCGAGAGCCCGTTTTTTATTTACGCTGATAATAATTATGGTCCTGCTTTTTTGTGTGCTTGCAGCCCGTTTTTTGGTCGCTGGGCTTTTTTTGGCCTCTTTCGGGCCCTTCTCCTCCACCGGTGGTCCAAGCGTGTCGTGCCACCTACTGGAATGACCTTACTCTAATCCTGTGTTCCTGTCCATAATCAAAATTATTCTCATTTAAAACCGGCGGTATTGGTAAAACTATTTATTTCATAATGTTTTTGTTGTCCGAGCCATCGACCATGCGCAGTTCTTTCCAGTTGTAGCGGCGAATATGGGCACTTTTGCCTGGTTCAAATTCTCCCTGATCGACCCGGCTGTAGACTACTGGCTCATCGCAATTGTAGACATAGCGTTTTGTCGGGTAGTGCAGCTTGATGGCGCCGAGTTCCCCCGCCTCACAGGGGATGGGATTGGTCTTGCTGGCCTTGCCTCTTGCCAGGGCGCCAAGGGTCTCCAGATCGGTGTCGAGATTCTTGTAAGGATTGGCTCCGGAGCTTTTTGGTGTCGCTTCAGTATTTTCTGTTGATGGCTCAGTAACGGTTTCCGTCACCGCCGGTGGTGTTGGCGCGATACTCGAGGTCGGTACTGGCTGCCATTGGGCAAGGGAAATGTGAGGCAGTGACAGCTGCAACCAATGCAGGACAGGTACGAGCCAAAGCGCCAGCCAGGCAAGGTGCAGCAATCCAACCGGTCGACCTAACCGAATATAAGGCACTGGTGCAATCAGCAGCCAGGCCAGTATGTGTCGCCGCGGCAGAAATGTGTCACTGCTGGTAGCCAGTGCGCGCAAGTGCGCCATGCGTTTGGCGGCCCAGGGTTCGGTGGACACCAGTTCATTCAATGACATCCAGAAGTGAGCGCCTTCCAACCCCTGTTTGGCAAACTCCGGAATATTGACCGACTTCCAGCGTTCACTGCGGGTGACTTCGACGGCCAGGCCAAAGGCGGCGTCCACCTTGTTTTTGCAGGCACCCAGGCCGGCGCGATCATAATGATAGGTTTGCGCACGTCGCCAGGCTGTACCCAGCAGTGGCAGGACCAGTGCCGGTGCCAGAAAAAAGCGCCAGGATCGATACGGGTCAGTGAGCTTTGCCAGTTGCTGACCCATGTGAAATTCAATGGCACCCTGGCGCTCGGTTAGCGCGGCAATGATGTCCCCGTCCAGCGCCAGATGGTAGCGGCCGAAGACGCGAACGCTCTCGAGCAGTTGTTCGTGCCCGCAAATGTAGGCAGTGGGAACGTCGTCAATATTGAGTCGATCACAGGCTTTGTGCAGCCGCGCGAACAGGTCGGGCTGCTGTTTTTCAGTGAGCGCCACTGCGAATCCACGTAATTTGCTGAGACGGCGAATTCTGTACAGTGCGTGTACAAGCCAGGTGACGACGAGTGTGGCGAACACGAGCGGCGGCAGCAGGGTGTCGCGAACTCTCGCCTCAAGAGGTGTGTACTGGGCCAGCCATTGCGGCAGTTGGAACCATAAATAGCCCAGCAAGCTGCCCCAGAATCCCAGTGACAGCAGCAGCGTGATGACAAACAGCGGTTTGTAATGTTGGTAGCGAAGAATGGCTGCGCTCATGGACCTGGTCGATCTTTCCCTGTTTTGTACCGAATTATTGTAGGTAATGGCCTGAATATTTGTTTTCGGCGGTGCGTTGTTTCATTATTTCATGGCTTTCTATGCTAAACCATAATATAGATGATTTCCCTGATTTCGCGGTGGACCGCCTGAATGACCTGGCCTTTTCGACGCCGATTGCGACGATCCCGTGACCCCGGTTCCCGGGTAGTTGCCGGTGTGCGCTGGATTGGCCGTATCCTGCGCTGGTCTTTCCGGTTGTTGCTGGTATTCATAATTGTCGATTTGTTTTACGTGGCCACACAATGGCCGGATTGGGATGCGCTGCAAAAGGGCTCGATACCCAAATCAAACTTTATCCTGTCTTACCAGCGAGACTTGAAGAAACCGCGGCACAAAAACTTGCCGCCGCTCCGATGGCGACCCGTTAGCTATGACAAAATCCCTCAGCACATGATTCGTGCCGTCGTAGTTGCCGAAGATAGCCGCTTTTACCAGCACGATGGCTTCGATCTCATCGCATTTCGCGAAGCTATGGATCAAAACCTCAGTCGTGGAAAGCTGGCATTTGGGGCCAGTACAATTTCCCAGCAAACCGTGAAAAACCTGTTTCTTACCGGGTCGCGGGATTTTCTGCGTAAATGGCACGAACTGCTGCTGACCTGGGGCATGGAACGCAACCTGAAGAAGCGCCGGATCATGGAGCTTTATCTCAATATTGCCGAGTTTGGCAAAGGGATCTACGGTGTTGAGGCGGCGTCGCTGCATTACTGGAACAAGCCGGTCAGCCAGGTCACCTGGCGCCAGGCAGCGGAACTGGCCGCGTGCCTGCCCAGCCCGAAAAAACACAACCCGACGACCCGCACGCCAGCCTTTGAGCGACGTGTCGACAAGATCTATTACTGGTTGATGCAGAACCAGAACGGAACCTGAGTCGTACGCTGCGATTATGCCTGACGCTGGCAGCAAGGCCGCGTTATAATCGCGGGCCGTTTAGCCTGAACAGAGGGATTTCGCTTGTATTTCCAGGACCTGATTTTCAACCTTCAGCAATATTGGGCTGGCCAGGGCTGCGTCGTGGTTCAGCCGTATGACATGGAAATGGGCGCTGGCACATTTCATCCGGCGACTTTCCTCGCGGCCATTGGCCCCGAGCCTGCACGCACCGCCTACGCGCAACCTTGCCGTCGACCTACAGATGGTCGGTACGGTGAAAATCCCAACCGGCTTCAGCATTACTACCAGTTCCAGGTCATCCTGAAACCGTCACCATCCAATATCCAGGAGCTGTACCTGGGCTCATTGAAAAAGCTGGGTATTGATGTGTTAACCAACGATATTCGTTTTGTTGAAGACAACTGGGAGTCGCCCACCCTTGGTGCCTGGGGCCTGGGCTGGGAAGTCTGGCTGAACGGTATGGAAGTCACCCAGTTCACTTACTTTCAGCAGGTGGGCGCGCTGGAATGCAGGCCGGTAACCGGTGAAATTACCTATGGTCTTGAGCGTATCGCCATGTACCTTCAGGGTGTAGACAGTATTTTTGATCTGCAATGGAACGAGAGATTTACTTACGGCGACATTTTTCACCAGAACGAGGTGGAATTTTCAGGATTCAATTTTGAACATGCCAACACCGAGTTGTTGTTCAGGCAATTTGATGATTGCGAATCCGAGTGCAAGCGCCTGGTGGAAGCCGGCGTGCCGCTGCCGGCCTATGAAATGGTGCTGAAAGCCTCGCATGCATTTAACCTGCTGGATGCACGCAGTGCCATTAGCGTCACCGAGCGTGCGCGTTATATTGGCCGCGTGCGCGGACTGGCACGATTGATTGCGCAAGCGTATTACGATTCCCGTGAAGCTCTTGGTTTTCCGAAGCTCAAGGCAGTAAAGGGCAAGGAGGCAGCCAATGGCTAAGAAAGCAAAAAAGAAGAGCGCCGGAAAAACCGCGCGCAAGGCTGCAACCAGGTCATCCACCGATCTATTGATCGAGTTAGGTACGGAAGAGTTGCCGCCGAAGGCGCTGAAGTCACTGAGTGAAAATCTTGGTCGTTTCGTGCATGAGGGGCTGGCAGAGGCCGGGCTGCTCGAGTCGGATGATTACCGTGTGTTTGCCGCGCCGCGTCGACTGGCCGTGTTGTTTGGCAAGGTGCGATTGCAGCAACCTGATCGCGAAACGGAGCGAAAAGGGCCGGCGGCGCAGGCGGCATTTGATGCTGATGGTAAGCCAACAAAGGCGCTGGAAGGTTTTGCCCGTTCCTGCGGTGTGACCCCGGACAAGCTGGAAAAAGTGCAGACCGACAAGGGTGAGTGGATGGTGTTCCGCAGCCTCGAAAAGGGCCAGAAAGCCGCTGTCCTCGTTCCGGCGATATTCGAAAACGCACTGAAAAAATTGCCTATCCCCAAGCGCATGCGCTGGGGCGACCTGGATGCGGAATTTGTCCGACCGGTACACTGGTTACTCATGTTGCACGGCGACAAGTTGGTACCAGCGGAAATGCTGGCGGTCAAATCCGGACGTGTCAGTTATGGTCATCGCTTTCACGCGCCGAAGGCCATACGCATTCCTGCGGCAAAAGATTATGAGCGCTTGCTGAAATCCCAGGGCAAGGTAATTGCGAATTTTGCCGTGCGTCAGCAGTTGATACGCAGTGGTGTCGAAAAGCTGGCTGTCAAACAAAAAGGCCAGGCCGTGATCAATGTGGACTTGCTTGATGAAGTCACCAGCCTGGTGGAATGGCCTGAACCGGTACTCGGCTCCTTTGACCATGCGTTCCTTGATGTGCCTGCTGAAGCGCTGATCAGCAGCATGCAGGATCATCAGAAGTATTTTCCTGTCATCGGTCGCAGCGGCAAGCTGATGCCGCATTTTATTACGGTGGCCAACATCAAGAGCCGGAAACCGGCCGCCGTGCGTGCGGGTAACGAGCGTGTATTGCGTGCCCGCTTTTCCGATGCCAAGTTCTTCTGGGATACGGACCGCAAAACGGCACTGGCTGATCGTATCGCTGCACTCAAGGATGTGGTATTTCACGTCAAGCTTGGCACGGTCCATGACAAGGTTGAGCGCGTGAAAAAACTCAGCGCTGTCATCGCCACTGAGCTGGGCGGCGACAAGGCCATGGCAACGCGTGCTGCACAACTTGCCCGCGCCGATCTTATGACCGGTATGGTATTCGAGTTCCCTGATTTGCAGGGCATTATGGGCAGGTACTACGCCGTCCATGATGGTGAGCCGGCCGACGTCGCGGCCGCCATGGAAGAACAGTACATGCCGCGATTTGCCGGCGACCAGTTACCGAAAACGGCAACCGGCCAGGCACTGGCAGTTGCCGAAAAAATTGACTCCATTGTCGGTATCTTCAGTATCGGCGAGGTGCCAACCGGCGACAAGGATCCGTTTGCCTTGCGTCGCGCCGCTTTGGGCGCCTTGCGTATCATGATTGAGGCCGATCTGGATCTGGATTTGCTGGCCCTGGTCCGCAGTGCGGCAGCCAGCCAGCCGGGACAGTTTGATATGGATAAAGCCAGTCATGAGGTATACGGCTTCATGATGGAGCGATTGCGCGCCTATTACGCTGACCAGGGAGTAGCCCATGACGAGTTTGAATCTGTGCTGGCGACGAAGCCTTCCAGGCCGCTGGATTTCGACCGGCGCATCAAGGCAGTC
The DNA here is from genome assembly GCA_029880545.1 of Gammaproteobacteria bacterium. NCBI lineage: Bacteria > Pseudomonadati > Pseudomonadota > Gammaproteobacteria > Gammaproteobacteria bacterium. The sequence continues at coordinate 44,532 of JAOUOD010000003.1, forward strand.
AAGGCTTTCCGCAAGCTCAAGGAAGCTGAACCCCTGACGGCAGCCAACAAGCGTATTCGCAACATACTCAAGCAGGGTGGTACTGCCAACCGGGATCATGTTTCGAAACAGCTGTTGTCGGAACCGGCTGAGGTGGCACTGGCGGACAAGGTCATCGCCATGAGTGCTGAGCTGGAACCGGTGTTTGCCAAGGGCGACTACACTGCTGCGATGAAGAAGCTGGCAGCGCTGCGACCACAGGTGGATGACTTCTTTGACAAGGTCATGGTGATGGTGGACGAGGAAGCGGTACGTGACAATCGCCTGGCATTGCTGGATAGCCTGGGCAGGCTGTTTCTTCGTATCGCGGATTTGTCAAAACTGCAGGGATAAAAAACGGCCTGTTACTGACCGCATGTTCTCGGCAGCAGCCTTGCAGGCCGGATTGTAAACGGGTTTGCCGGATCGGATTGTCGGCGAACGGCCACGGTAAATTATGGAACACAAGCAGATATGACTGACCAGGATTCCTACCAGGCCATGCTTGACGCAGTACAGGCATTTCACTGCAAGCATGATTTCAGAAATACCGGTGGCGAGGAGCTGACCTACCGAATTGCGTTGATGAGTGAAGAGCTCGGTGAAATGGCGGCAGCGGTAACCAAGGGCAAGAGCATTGAGAGCCTGGCCGAGGAGACCGCCGATTTGTTTATTCTGCTGATCGGCACGGCTATTGCCGCTGATTTTGATTTGAAAGCAGCCTTCTGGAAGAAAATGGACAAAATCATGCAGCGTGAGTCAAAAATGGTAAATGGCCGGATCCGGGTATCCGAGTTCCGGGATATGGACTAGGTGGCGGTATGAAACTTGTTATTCTCGACAGGGACGGAGTCATCAACCAGGATTCTGACCAGTTCATCAAGTCACCTGATGAATGGATTCCGATTCCCGGCAGCCTGGAGGCAATCGGGCGCCTGAACCGGGAGGGCTGGCGCGTGGTGATCGCCACCAACCAGTCCGGCATCGCCCGCAACCTGTTTAACATGGACATGCTCAATCGCATCCACGACAAAATGGTGCAAATGGTTGCAGGAAAGGGCGGTGAAGTGGACGGTATTTTTTTCTGTCCCCATGGCCCGGGTGATGCCTGTCGTTGTCGCAAGCCGAGACCGGGATTGTTCGAGGATATCGCCGAACGTTTTCGTATCCAGTTGAATGACGTATTTGCTGTTGGTGACTCGGAGCGCGATATTGTTGCAGCCCGCGATGCCAAGGCCAGGCCGGTACTGGTCAAGACCGGAAAGGGTCGCAGTACCGCCAAAACGTCCACCGAGCTGGATGGTGTGCCGGTGTTTCGTGATCTGGCTGAATTTGTTGACACCCTGGTACAGGGCAAGCTGGAAGAGTACTGATTCATGATGCAATGGATTCGATCAATCCTGTATACCGTGTTTATGCCGGTTTCGCTGGTGCTTTTTGTTGGTCCCGGCCTGATCCTGTATTTCTTTCCGTATTCCTGGCGTTATCGCTATATGGCCTTGTGGCCGGCTTTCCAGACGTGGTTGCTCAAGGTGCTGTGTGGTATCCGTTATGAAGTGGAGGGCCGGGAAAACATGCCTGAAGGCAACGCCATTATCCTGGCAAAGCATCAGTCAACCTGGGAAACCTTCGCCTTTGTCAAACTGTTTCCCCGGCAGACCTACGTGTTCAAGCGCGAACTGTTATGGCTACCGTTTTTCGGCTGGGCGCTGGCCATGTTGCATCCCATTGCCATTGATCGAGGCGCCGGCCGCAAGGCGGTTGAGCAGTTGATCAGTCGCGGGCGCGAACGCCTCAAGGAAGGGCTTTGGGTGATCGTGTTCCCGGAAGGTACGCGCATGGCTACCCATACCCGCGGCAAGTACAAGCTTGGTGGCGCAATACTGGCAGCTGAAACCGGATACCCGGTTGTACCTGTTGCGCACAATGCCGGCAGCTTCTGGCCGCGCAAGCAGGTATACAAACAGCCGGGAACAGTCAGGGTGTGTATTGGCCCGGTGATTCACAGCGAAGGCCGCAAGGCCGATGAAATCATGGCGGATGTGGAGCAATGGATTGAAACCAGGATGCAGGAGCTTGAAGGCCGTGATCAGCCGGCAGAGCTCGTTATCAGGGAATACAAAAAGAAATCCCGCTAGGCATCGTGCCCGGATCTGTATTTCGGCAGGATTACAAAAAACGTTGTGCCCGACCCGGACGAACTGAAGCCGATTTGCCCACCATGGGATTCAACTATGGATTTGGAAATGTTCAGTCCAAGGCCGGTACCGCCTGATTGCCTGGTTGTTGATGTGTTCGCCTGGGTGAATCGTTCAAATATCCGGCCCCGAAATTCTTCGGGAATTCCTTCTCCCTGATCCTTGATATCGATACGCCAACCTTGGCCGGCATCGCAGGTGTCAATGTGTACCTCGGTGTGTTTACGAGTGTGGCGAATGGCGTTGCTGATAATATTGAAAAAGACCTGGATGATACGGCCGCGGTCGCCGTATACCGGCATCTGAAGCGTTATATCCGGCATCGCCAGGCGAACATTGTACCGGGAAGCCAGGATCGCGCCGGTCTCGCAGGCTTCGGAAAGCGCTTCGGTCAGGTCAAAGGGCTTTCTTGATAAAGACAATGTGCCCGCCTGCATTTTGGCGGCGTCCAGCAATTCGTTGATGAGTTCAAGCAGCCTGTCAGAGTTGCGATCTGCGATACCAAGAAGTTCGGTACCGCTGGCGGCGGTAATGTCAATGTTGCCGTGCTTGATCAGCTTGATTGCACCTTGTATTGATGTGAGCGGTGTGCGTAATTCGTGACTGATGGTGGACAGGAAGTCATCCTTGACCTTTTCCGCCCGTTCACGCTCGGCGATTTCGCGAGTCAGCTGCGCGTTGGTACCCGCCAGGGCCTCGCTGATCCGTCGAAACATGCGCTGACTGTCCAGTACCAGCAAAAGCAATGTGTTCATCAGAAAACCGGCAATCACAACAAACTGGGAGTTTCCGGAAAAGGTATTAATGAAAAATTCCTGGTCTGGTGAATAATGACTGTCCAGTTCCAGTGTGCCCAGCATCACCGGTAAATACGTGCCCAGGACCGAGTTGATTCCGGTATGCGAGGCAGTGGACTGATAGAGCATCTTGCCGTCATGGAAAATGCTGATGCTGATATTTTTGCCCACCTCGTATTCGTCGGTATGTCTTTTCAGGGTTGCCAGGACAAGTGCATCCAGCCTGATAAGGGCAATCATTGAGCTGGTGTCATCCCATAGCCTGTAGGTGCTGACAAGGTAGTGGGATCCGTCGCCGGTATCCACCAATAAATGCGTCGCCCGGTCCTGTTGAATGGATTCCGCAAGTTCCTGAATGTGTTCCCGCTTGAACGGGTTGAATCCTTTCTCGCGGTAAATTCTCCTCCGGTGATCACTGATGATGACCGCGCTGAGTTCGGGCAGGTCGTTCCGGTACCGGTGGGTGTCCTGTTCCCAGTACGCAAAATTCTTTTGGCCATGCTGCAGCACGCGATCACGCATGCGGCCGAGAGCCAGGATGTCATTGCGGTAGTTTGTCTGTATGGCCAATGCAAAGGATTTGCCGGCTGATTCGGTCAGGTTTTTCAGGTATCTGTATTCCTTGTCATGGATGGCAAACCAGATGTTCAGCACTATGGCGGCGCCAATCAGCCAGAGCCCGGCCAGGCCTCGTGTCTTGTAGCGTCGGCCGAACATTTGTACATGATGGCGAGCAATCAGGGCCAGTGCCGTAGACAGCAGCACAAATCCCGTGGCCGTGTGTACTGCCATTAGTGTATACGCGCCCCAGTCAAAGGTGTTGACCGGTCCGGCCAGGTAGCCATACAGGGCGCTGTAGGAAATTGCCGCGATAACTGTCGAGATGAGCAATACCAGCATGTTGAAGCTGTAGCGGTAATGTTGCTGACTGCTGATGAGAATCAGCCCCAGCCCTGCCATCAAAAAACAGGTTGCCGTATTGGGAGCCATTCTGCCGGGGTGCGAAGTCTTGGTAGTAACGTAGGCATCCATGAACAGCTGGTCAATGCCGAGGTCGGTATGGGAGATGTACTGCGCGAGTGTCAGGGAGCTCAGGGCCAGCAACAGGAACGCCAGTGTGCGTGTAATGGTGTCGTATCGGAGCCAGTGTGCCAGGATGGCACAGTTGGCGAGGATAAAACCCAGGGCCGTGTTGAATTGCATGGGAACCCAGTCGCTGCGCAGCTGGAAAAGGGTGGAAATATTCAATACCCAGCCGAGCAAGACCAGTAGACCCAGTGCCAGCCCGGCGCTGGCCAGTGCAACCAGAATTGCCGAATCATGTTTTCCGGGGTACGAGTCACCGGCGAAGCGGTTTTTTAACCGCGCTGCAATGGACTTGATCCTGATGGACAGGCTGAATGCCACATCACGCTCCCAACGTTTCCGTGTCTCAACTGTTCCGGTGTTGTAATTGGTTTATTACCGGCTCTTTGTCGGCAGGAAAATTGCCGAACGGGTCGGCCCTGCAACTTTGTTCGCCTACCTGGCTCTTATACCGGTTTAAGTACCATAATAGCAATTATTAAAGGAGGTAAAATCTTGGCTATAGCGCCTGCCAGGACCCATTGCCGTTCGAGCCTCCAGTACTGGTCCGGTATCGGGCCGCCACCGGCAAATTCCCGCGCCAGTCTTGCCTGTCGAACCTGTGCCGGTACCATGAATACTCCCCAGATGATCCCGGACGCCATGAATAGCCACAGGCCCCACATCATCCACGGAGTGTCGACCGGAAGGTTGCCGTGAAGGTGGGCGTTTCCAACGCCGGTGATCAGTATGACTATACTGCCAAGCGTGGTGAACCAGATATCGCCCCGGGTGATCTGGGACTGTGCAAAGGCAATGATTTCGGGTTTGCCGGTACGCACCGCCATGAATTTCCACCAGGAGCTGATCAGGATGTTGCCATAAAAAATAATGATGCCGAGTATGTGCAGAATTTTGATGAACTGGTAGCTGTCCGGCATGACGGGCCCTCATTTGCTGACTGGGTGACTTGTTATTGCCTTGCATGACCATCTGGAACGCGTTGACGGTGCACAATAGAGGATGGCAAACAGGCTTGTCTACCGATGCGCACTATCCTGGCACTGGTGTTTGTGTCATTCATCCCGGGGATTGGTTTGCAATCAGGTTGGAGATAGCGATGTACTCGTCCACGCTGAGCGCCTCAGGACGGTTCTGAGCGTCGATTCCAGTTTGTTGCAGCTGTTCAACAGTAACAAGACCTTTGAGTGTGTTACGTAGCGTCTTGCGCCGTTGAGAAAAGGCTTGCCTGACAACTCTTTCGAACAAATCCATGCTGATGACCGTTTTACTGTGTTCCGGTTCCGGTACAAGTTGAACTATTGCCGAGTCCACTTTTGGTGGAGGGTTGAAAGCGCCGGGCTTGACGATGAACAGTCGTTGGCATCGGCATTGGGCCTGCACCATTATGGAGAGACGGCCATAATCCTTGCCGCCGGGAGCCGCGACAATACGATCAACGACTTCCTTTTGTAGCATGAAAGTCATATCACGAATGCAGGACTGTTGAGTTAGCAGGTGAAAGATCAGCGGTGTCGAGATGTTGTAGGGCAGGTTGCCGACTATACGCAGTTTCCCGTTGCCGGCAAGTGAGCAAAATTCAAATTTCAGTGCATCGGCGCGATGGACAAACAGCTTCTTGCCGTAGTCGGGGTGCTGTTCCAGTCTGTCAGCAAGATCGCGATCCAGCTCAATAACGTCCAGTTTCTGCAGTTTCTGCAGCAATGGGTTGGTCAATGCGCCCAGTCCTGGGCCGATTTCCGTTACGGTATCGCCTGGTTCGGGGGCAATGCAGCCAATAATGCGCTGAATCACATGCTGGTCGTGCAGAAAGTTCTGACCAAAGCGTTTGCGTGGAATATGTTCAGCCATGATCGCTATCCATGCCGGTGGAGGTCAGCCTGATCGCCTGTTCGAGGGCGGCCAGGAGGCTGCCATCATCTATATTGCCGGTGCCGGCAAGATCGAGTGCGGTGCCGTGATCAACTGATGTGCGGATAAATGGCAATCCAAGTGTGATGTTTACCGCCTGGCCGAAGCCGAGGTGCTTTAGTACGGGCAATCCCTGGTCATGATACATGGCCAGCACCGCATCCACTCCTTGCAGTGCTCGTGGCGTGAACGCGGTATCGGCAGGTGTAGGCCCCTGGAGATGTATGCCTTGTTTCCGGTATTCCTCGATGACCGGCATGATGCAGTCAATTTCCTCGTGACCAAGATGGCCGTTCTCCCCGGCATGAGGATTGAGGCCGCAAACATTGATAACCGGGTCAGAAATACCAAACCGGTTGTGCAAGTCATGATGGGTAATGTGAATGATCTCGGTGAGTGACTCGCGGGTAATGCTGCGACTCACTTCGCTTAGCGGGACGTGGGTGGTGGCCAACGCAACCCTCAATTGCGGACAGGCCAGCATCATGACCACCCTGTTTGTCCCGGATCGTTGTGCCAGGTATTCGGTATGCCCGGTAAACGGTATGCCGGCGTCATTGATGATGCCTTTGTGCACGGGTCCGGTAACCATGGCAGCGAATTCATGATTCAGGCAGCCATCAATGGCCCGGTCCAGGGTATCCAGAACATAGCGGCTGTTGGCGGCGTTGAGTTGACCGGCGATGGCGTTGCTGCTGTTTGCCACCGGCTCAATGTAAAAACCCGGCAGTATCGTGCCGGGCTTCCAGGGCTGGCTGTTCAGAGGCAGATCCAGTTGCCGTGCTCGAGCCTGGAGCATGTCCGGGTCAGCTATGCATACCACTGGAACCGGTAACGCTGCGCATGAAAGTCTTACCGCAAGATCAGGCCCGATACCGGCGGGTTCGCCTGGCGTAAATGCAATGACTGGTGATGAAAACTTACTGGCCATCAATCAGGATCTGGATATAGGCTTCATCCTGGAGTTCGCGCAGCCATTGCTGATACCGTTCTTCACTCTTGCGCATGACGATCTGGTTGCGCGCTTCGGCGCGATCCAGCAGTTCGCCGATATCCTGCTGCCGACGTTCCAGGACTTCGATGATATGAAATCCGTAATCAGATTTGATGATTGGACCCAGCACACCGATTTTCTGCGTCTGTAGCGCCTTGTCAAATTCGGGTACGGTCTGTCCCGGGTTCATCCAGTCCAGCTTGCCACCCTGTGCTGATGAGCCTGGATCCTCAGAGTGGGCCTGGGCAACCTTGGTGAAATCACCGCCGCCCAGTATGCGATCGCGCAACTGTTCAATCTTGTTGCGTGCCTCGGCCTCCGGCATAACCGCGTTGGTCGCGATCAGGATATGGCGCGCCCGTACCTGGGTAACAATCTTGCTCTTTTTGCTGCTGCGCTTGTTATCCAGTTTCAGGATATGAAAGCCGTTGGCGCTGCGTACCGGCTCGCTGACTTCCCCTGGTTTCATTCTTTCCAGCTCTTCGACGAACACGGCTGGCAACTGGCCGGCCTGGCGCCATCCGAGGTAACCACCTTCGAGAGCCCTGGGTCCCTTTGAGTGAGATGCCGCGACTGTTTTGAAATCCGCGCCATTGCGCAATTGCTTGACCAGGCCCTCGGTTTTTGTCGCCAGTGCCTTGATGATTTCTGTGGTAGCGTTTTCCGGCAGCGGCAGCAGGATGTGCGAGACCTCGTAGCTGTCACCGGTATTGGCGCGCATGGTGTTTTCGAGAAAGTCACTGACTTCTGCTTCCGAAACATGTATCCGGCGTTTTACTTCGCGCTCTACCAGCTTTTGTTGCAGCAGTTGATCACGCACCTGTTCCCGGTACTCGGCCATGGTCAGGTTGTCCCGCTCCAGTTGCTGGCGCAGTTTCTTGTCAGTCAGATTGTTTCTTTTCCTGATTTGTTCGATGGCGTTGTCAATTTCCTGGTCGCTGGTCTTGAGGCCGGTTGCTTCGGCGAGTTGGGATTGCAAACGGTCAATAATGGTTTTGCCCAACACTTGTTGGCGCAGAATGGATTCCGGCGGCAGGGCGATTTTACGTTCCTTCATTGACCTTCGTGCGCGCTCAAGTTCCTGGTTCAGTTCGCGCTCGGTAATGATGTCGTCGTTGACGGTCGCGGCGATTCGATCAACCGCGTTTTCGATGGCAGTTTCCGCCGCTACTGCTGACGGCAAAGCAAATCCGGACATGGCGATACAAAGAGCGATACCGGCACAGGTTGCCGGGAGCTGACGCTGGGTGGTTTTCATAGTTTTTTGGCTCGAGTTGTTGCTTTGGGTACCTGGCTGGAGCCATGCTGGCTCACTTTGTTTCTGCGGTCGAAGCATATCATGATCGGTGCGGTGTGCTCAGTTTTTCGCAATGGCTCAGTCGATGATTTCGCCGGATTGTTGTGCTGACTCGGGGTTTTCAAATCGATGAAAAGTCGCCAGTTTGAACGGGCTGCGCGGCTGGTCACCAAGTTTTGCCAGCCCGGAAAATTCTATCTGCGCCATGGTGCTGTCGATCTGTTCGCCGGCGTCACCCAGGCGCCGACTGCCATAGACCCGTAACGCCCAGCAGCAACTGCGGTATTCCAGCCCGGCATAGGATTCGAGGTTGGTCTGTGCCTCGAGATCATAGTTCCAGCGCCCGGAAACACTGAAGCCGAAGCCAACAGGGGTGGCGAACGAAATATCCGCCTGTCTCTGACCTTCGTGGATTACCCGGTAACCGGCATTGAATATGACATTGGCCGCTGGCTGGTATTGTAAAAAGTTGTAGTTTTGTCGAACCGCGTCCAGGTAGGGATCCCAGTTTACCCGGCTGTGTGCATACCAGTTTCCGGGCAGGCGGGCACGTAATTCGGTAATGGTGTCGGTGGTCGGGTGCGCGTCAATACCCGGAAAGATGTTTACCCGGCGGGCTTCACGATAACGACCGGCGCCTATGGCGAGGCCGATCAGTTCTTCGCCGGACGCGTTGGCGACAAGTCGCGACTGCAAGCCGACGCTGATGCGATTGATGTCGCCCAGGCGATCACCACCGGAAAATCGTTCTACGCTGAAAAGCTGCGCATAAGTGGCTTCCTGCTCACGGGTATCAAATACCGGCAGTTGGTCCTGCTCCTGGTAGGGACGCCATGCGTAGAACAGTCTCGGTTCGAGGGCGATGGTGTGGCTGGAACCGATGCGCTCCAGCGCCAGGCCGGTATCAATGCTGGCAAACCCGGTACTGATCTGAAGCCGTTCTTCGAAACCGCCGGTACGGGCGCTATCCGGTGTACTACCCAGGTCGTACGACAGGTGGTCACCGCCGACGACGGGTACAAAGTGACCCCAGGGAGCACGAAACGGCAAGCTCAGTTTTGGCTGCAATAGCAGTCGTTGACCCTGGATATCTTCCGGGTGACTGAAGTTTACCCATTCAGTATTGATATTGGCATTGAGTCTTGCCGTGATCTCAGGGTAGTGGCTGTCCAGCTGTAATCGTGGCAAAAATGCATAGGGCTGGCTGCTGCTGCGGGTTTCATCAATAGTCTGGTAGTCCAGCATTGTCAGTCGGCTTTGCCAACGGTTGCCGCCATAACCGAGCGTAGCCTGTTGCGGAAGATGCACCTGGCTGCTTTCAGCCAGCGTCTCGCCGAAATCCCGCAGGTAGTCGGCATCGGAGACCCAACTGCCACGCAGTCCGGCACTGATGCCTGAGGACCAGCGTTGACTGTGGCGGAAGTTGGCACGACCACGGTTGTCGCCGGTTTCCTTGTCATTCCACAAGGCTTCGGCATCAAGTTGGCCCGCGTAGCCCTTGCCCATGTAGCGAAACTCGTTCTGTAATTGCCAGCCACGCTGGCGCATGTAGACCGGCGTAATGGTGTCATCCATTTGTGGTGCAAGATTGATGTAATAGGGAACCGAGATGCGCGCACCGGTGTTGTCGCTGGTGCCATAGTTTGGCGCCAGGAAACCGCTCTTGCGTCGATCTGACAGCGGGAAATCCACATAGGGCCAGTAAAATACCGGTATGTTCTGAACATGCAGAACCGCATGGTGTGCCACGCCAATATCATTGGTGCGATCAAGCTCAAGCTCGCTGATGGACAGGTACCAGGCCTTGCTGTCCTGTGGACAGGTGGTATAGCTCAGGTCATCGAGGCTCAGGCTGCCGCTGGCCTCAAATGAAATCCTGTTGGCGGATCCTCTGCCCTTGTCAGCCAGCAGGTAATCCACCTGGCCGGTTTCGCCTTTTTTGGTTCCGGGCTGATAGTACAGAACAGGTGTCGTGAACTGGTCGCCGTTGCCGCGACAGAACAGCGCCTCGTTTGCCGTTACCGTGTCCTGCTGCCGGTCGTAGTGAATGATATCGGCCTGTATGCTTTCATTGGCATTGTTCAGGGTAACTTGCCCCTGAAACTGAACATGGTTTTTGTCCGACATTTCCACCCGGTCTGACCGAATGGAAACCGAGCCATCTGCTGTAACGCTGCCCGGTGACACCGGGCAGGTGCGGGGGTTTGCCCCGGATGCGTCAACCGGGGTTTCCGTGCACTGGGCTGCATGCAGGTTGCTGATTAGGCCGCAGCAGCCAAGAACCAGGTAAAGACCAAGAGGACGGAAACTGGGTTGCATGGTTAGGGTGATCACAGGTTTTCAAGTCGCGGCTAAAATTGCATAGAATGGCGGGGTCTTCAAGCAATGAATCGGGTGAATTTTTGGATAAACGATATGAGCAGTTAAAAGGGTGGCTGGCAGCGACACTGGACGCGGCAGAATATGAAATCCAGCCGGCTTCTGCCGATGCCAGCTTTCGGCGCTATTTTCGTGTTTTCACCGGTGGCCAGAGTTTTATTGTCATGGACGCGCCGCCTGAAAAGGAAAATGTCGGGCCGTTTATTGAAATTGCCGGACACTTGCTTGCGCTCGGTCTGCATGTACCGGAAATCTTTTACCAGGACCTTGAACAGGGATTCCTGCTGCTCAGTGACCTGGGTAGTCGCCCCTATCTCGATGAGCTTGGGGATTCGACAGTGGAAAGGCTTTATGGCGATGCGCTGGGCGCGCTTGTTGTGTTGCAGGCCGGCATATATACAGATGATGATTTTCTCCCGGAGTATTCGGCAGAACTGCTTATGAGCGAAATGGAGCTGTTTCGTGACTGGTATCTCGGTGAGCATCATGGCCTGGCATTGTCGGCATCCCGGGCGGATGTATTGCGGGAAGCCTTCGAGTTGTTGCGTGACCAGGCGTTGGCGCAAACCCGGGTATGGGTTCACCGTGACTACCATTCCCGGAACCTGATGATATGCGAGAGCCATAACCCGGGGATTATCGATTTCCAGGATGCTGTTATCGGCCCGGTCACCTATGACCTTGTATCACTGTTGAGGGATTGTTATATCGCCTGGCCCAGGGAGCGGGTGGAAGACTGGGTAAAGGGATATCATCAGCTGGCCATGGATTCCGGTATACCGGTATGCGAGGACGACGAAGAATTCCTGCGCTGGTTTGACTGGATGGGGGTTCAGCGTCACCTGAAGGCGATTGGTATTTTTGCCCGCCTCAATCACCGCGATGGCAAGCCGGGATACCTGAAAGACATACCTCGTACATTGGCGTATGTGCTGGATGTCTGTCAGCGTTATCCAGAGCTTGAGTCATTTTACCAATTGCTTGATGAGCTCGACTTGCCGGAGGCTGCGTGAAAGCAATGATCCTGGCGGCGGGGCGCGGAGAGCGAATGCGCCCGTTGACCGATCATACGCCGAAGCCGTTGCTGGAAGTGGGCAAGTATTCACTTATTGAGCACCTGGTTCGGTCACTGGTTGAAAGCGGGTTTGTGCGTTTAATTGTCAATCACGCCCATCTCGGCAACCAGATTGAAGCCAGGCTGGGTACCGGTGCGCAATTTGGGGCGACTATTGAATACTCAGCTGAAGGCGAGACCGGCCTGGAGACAGGCGGTGGTATATACAAGGCATTACCATTGCTCGGAGATGCCCCGTTCCTGGTGGTGAATGGCGATATCTGGACAGATTACCCGTTTTCCCGAATGCACAATATGGTGCCAGCCGGTATGGCGCACCTCGTGATGGTGGATAATCCCCCGCAGCATCCTGCCGGAGACTTTGTGCTCCACGACAATTCAGCAATCAGCAATGATTTGGATGGTCGATTGACCTATTCGGGTATTGGCGTGTATCGCCCGGAAATGTTTGCGGGCTGCCAGCCGGGAAAGTTTCCATTGGCGCCCATACTGCGCAAGCTGGCCGATGAATCAAGGCTGACAGGTGAATATTTTCCAGGCAATTGGTCCGATGTTGGAACACCGGAGCGCCTACAGGTGCTTCGTGACCAGTGTGGCTGAGAAGTTGTTGAACGCGCTGCCAGTCAGCGCGCGTGCCTGTTTGCGGAGTGATGAGGCATGCCGGCGTAGATCGAACCAGGGGTCGGACAAATAAAAAACCGGTGAACCCGGGTAACAGGGCGATAACCGCCGATGTAGCCGAATTCACCGGTTTGTCGACCGGCCTGCCCACGTTAACCCCGCCTTCAGCGGCGACAGGAGTCGTCTCCGAAGGCAGGATTTGTGCTGTCAGCCGACCTGATGCCGATTTAACGCTTTTTGCGAGCGCGCTTCTTGGAAGCCTTTTTCTTGGACTTTTTCTTTGAAGCTTTTTTCTTGCCTTTTTTCTTCGAAGCCTTCTTCTTTGAAGCTTTTTTCTTCGAAGCTTTTTTCTTCGAAGCTTTCTTCTTCGAAGCTTTCTTCTTTGAAGCCTTCTTCTTGGTTACACGCTTCTTAGCGGTTTTCCGCTTGGCGGCGCGCTTCTTGGTCGCCTTTTTCTTAGTTGCCATGACAGCACTCCTTCTGGGTTGTGGTTAGAGAATGAAACATCAAAAACGCATACTTGAAAGAAACAAGCATGCGAAAAAAAACTGGATTGACTGAAAAGAACTGGTTTGAGACGGACGGAAGGGTGGTTTCGGTGAGAGATGTCGGTTTGCCGTACAACAGGAAAGACAGCCCCCTTGGCTGCCTTTAACGACTTCCCTTGAGAGCTTCCGGTTTGCCCGTATAACGGGCTTGCTGTTGGTCGGCCTGCCGCTAATTTGCAGAGTGAGAATGCTATTAGCGCCGACACGTTGTCGCAATCGATCCAAAATGGCCGCCTTGCTCCGTTGCTGAACAACTTTTTGGGTAATACGTTGATCCCGTGCAGCTGGACCCGGTAACTGCAATGAGGCTGTGCGCTTTTTCCGGGTACAGAGTTGCAGAATTGTGCATATCGTATGAGCAAATTCTGCAGCTGACCCGTTACACCAAGCCTTGTTGCCTTCCAGGCTGCGCCCTGATCTGGTCCCGGACATATACCGGGATGAGTTCAGGGCATCCGGCTTGCAATTACTGCTTGCTGATTTGCCGGATACCACTTCGTTGTTTCAGTTGCACCTGGTTGGTCGATGGTTCGTTCCGATCAGGTGTATCAGGTGCCTCTGAATTGATCAACGTTACCTGAGTTCTTTCTGTTTTACACTGTACTTTCATCATCTAGCACAGTGACAAACCGTGTCAAGGCGTAACTCTAATTATTGAAAACAAAAAATGCAAATTTTTTTGTTGCAGATTTTATAAATTTTGTTGTTCCTGGTTTGAAGTTTCATGTTTCAAACCAGGATCAACCGCATTTTGAGTCTCCACAATTCAAACAAGTCATGCAGCCATCCATTTTCATTACTGCCTTGGTCATGCATTTGTTGCAAAGTTGTGCCTCGGGAGGAAAATCATTGCTGCTTTCCTCTGGTTGAGGTTGTTTTTTGGTCTTTGCTTCAATTTCGGCGCGCTTTTGTTCAATGAATTTCTTCTGATGGGCGTCTTCTTCGGTCACGATCAGGCCAATATGCTTCATGTGGCACTCGATGACATCGCCAAGTTCTGCTACCAGGGACGGAATATAGCGCCCTTTTTTGAAATATCCGCCTCGCGGATCGAAAACGCTGCGCAGCTCCTCTACCAGGAACGTAACGTCACCGCCTTTGCGAAAAACAGCTGAAATAATCCGGGTCAGCGCAACAATCCACTGAAAATGCTCCATGCTTTTCGAATTGATGAAGATTTCAAATGGACGCCGTTTCTCGTGCTCGGTGCCTTCGTTGAGGATGATATCGTTGACGGTGACGTACAGCGCATGCTCGGTGAGCGGTGTTTTGATCTTGTAGGTGTTGCCAACCAGTTCGTCCGGGCGCTCGAGCTTTTCGTGCATGTGCACAATATTGGTTTCGGTGACCTCCGCGATCTGCTGGCTCTTGTCGTTCTTGCCTCCGGCGACCTCGTAACCGGTAATCTTGCTTTCAATCTTGATAGCCATCGCTGGCTCCTCCTCGTATTCGGGTTGGCCCGGCACGTGGTCGTACCGGGCCGTGTTGTTTCTGTTGCTGCGGTGCTCAGAATTTACCGTAATAGCCTTCTTTCAGGGCATCGTACAGGTTGGCAGCGGTATGGGTTTCACCGTCGTATTCAACCTCATCGTTGCCTTTTACTTCCAGGGTTTCGCCGTTGCTCAACTGGAAGCGGTAGATGGTGTTTTCCAGATCCTGCTCTTTCACAAGTACGCCCTGGAACGCTTCCGGGTTGAAGCGGAAGGTGGTGCAGCCTTTGAGGCCTTTTTCATAGGCGTACAGGTAAATATCCTTGAAGTCTTCGAACGGGAAATCTGTCGGCACATTGGCGGTCTTGGAAATGGATGAGTCCACCCATTTTTGCGCTGCTGCCTGCACATCAACGTGTTGTTTGGGCGTGACATCGTCTGCCGAGATAAAATAATCCGGCAGCTTGCTGACCTCATCCTGGCTGAACGGCATGGCATCGGTATTAATCAGCTGGCGATAGGCCAGTAGCTCGAATGAATACACTTCCACCTTTTCCTTGGTCTTTCTGCCTTCGCGAATGACATTGCGGCTGTAATGGTGCGCGAAAGACGGTTCGATACCGTTGCTGGCATTGTTGGCCAGGGACAGGGAGATGGTGCCAGTCGGTGCTATTGAGGTGTGATGAGTGAAGCGCACACCTTTTTCCGCGATCGCGTCGGTGAGCTTGCTGTCAAACTGCTGCATGTAGCGACTGTACTTGGCCATCAGCAGCCGACCGGGAATCTGGTCGCCGGCCTTGTAGCCGTCGCTTTTCATTTCCGGGCGCCTGGCCAGCATCTCTTCGGTGACAACAAACAGGTCATTCATGATCGGTGCCGGACCTTTTTCTTCGGCCAGCTCAACACCGGTCTGCCAGCCAACTTCCGCCATGGTGCGGGCGACGTCTTCGGTGAAGCCGAGTGACTGGTCGTTGCCGTACTTCATGCGCAGCATGGTCATGGTTGAGCCAAGACCGAGGAAGCCCATGCCGTGACGACGTTTGTATTCGATTTCATGGCGCTGATTTTCGAGCGGGAGGCCGTTGATTTCGACAACATTGTCGAGCATGCGCGTGAAAATAGCGACGACTTCCCTGAAGCGATCCCAGTCAAACCGGGCCTTGTCAGTAAACGGATTGAGTACAAACTTGGTCAGGTTGATGGAGCCAAGCAGGCATGAACCGTGAGGCGGTAATGGCTGCTCACCACAAGGATTGGTGGCGCGAACGTTTTCGCAATACCAGTTGTTGTTCATCTCGTTGATCTTGTCGATCAGGATGAAGCCCGGTTCGGCGTAGTCGTAGGTCGAAGCCATGATCAGGTTCCACAGCCGTGAAGCGGGGATGACCTTGTAAACCTTACACGCGACTTCACCGATATCATTGGTAGTGTAGCCGCTGGTTTGTGGCCAGTAGCGCCAGACAATTTCGGTGTTTTCATCTTCCAGTTCATGATTGCTGGCCGGAAAAGCCAGTTTCCAGTCCTCGTCATTCTTCACCGCTTCCATGAATTCTTCGGTGATCAGGCAGGAAAGATTGAACTGGCGCAGGCGACCATCTTCTCGCTTGGCGCGAATGAAATCCGGCACATCCGGATGTGAAATATCAAAGGTGCCCATTTGTGCGCCACGACGGCCGCCAGCAGACGAGACCGTGAAACACATGGCATCAAAAATATCCATAAAGGACAGGGGGCCGGAGGTATGTGCTCCGGCCCCGCTGACAAACGCCCCTTTGGGACGGAGGGTAGAGAACTCGTAACCAATACCGCAGCCCGCCTTCAACGTCAGGCCGGCTTCATGAACTGAGCTGAGAATGCCATTCATGGAATCCGGAATGGTGCCGGATACCGTGCAATTGATGGTGCTGGTGGCCGGTTTGTGGGCCTGGGCGCCGGCGTTGGACATGATGCGTCCAGCCGGGATTGCTCCGTTCTGAAGTGCCCAGACAAACTTTTTGTGCCATTCCTTTTGTTTGGCCGGGGTGGATTCCACTTCGGACAGGGCCTGGGCGACACGCTCATAAGTGCCGGCGATGTCCTCGTCCACCGCTTCGCCAGTTTTGGTTTTCAGGCGGTATTTTTTGTCCCAAATGTCTTCCGAAGCGGGTTGTAAATCGATATCAATACGCTCGGTGACGTCCTGAGCGACTTCTGCTGCCTTCATATTATTTTCTGCCTCCTGTGCATTGGCCGCTGTAGGGTTTCGGCCATTCTCGTACACCGCTTTTTTGTTTTGAATTCAGAACTGCTTGATAGAATTTTGTAGTTTTTATTCTTGCCACTAGATGTTGTGGTCCGACGCAAAGTACACCCACTATGTTGTGTTTGTCAAGCAGATCGATGCAGGGATAAAAATCCTTGATAGAAACAAAAAAGCCGCCTGAATCAGGCAGCTCGAAGTGTTTCTTAAAGAAAAGTATTGCTTGTATCGGTCCAGCCGATTCGCGCAATAATTTATAGCGTATATATAATAGGTATAGCCAAAAAAAGGGTCAGGACTTTCCTTATCCCGGCTATTTAAATATCCCGACCAAAGCTCTCCCGGAACCGGGCCTCGAAATCGGTTCGGCTGAAGCGATGATTCTGGGTGCCGTGCTGTTCGATTTTGATGGCACCCATCAGCGCCGCGATACGTCCGGTGGTGTCCCAATCCAGCTTGTTCATCAGGCCGTAAAGCAGGCCGGCACGGTAGGCATCACCACAGCCGGTGGGGTCATTGACCGCGCTGGTCGCTGCCGTCGGAATATCAATGCGTTGATCGCCGGCGTAGATACGGGAGCCTTCACCGCCGAGGGTTACCACCAAGGCTTCTACCTGTTCAGCCAGTTCTTCCAGCGACTTGCCGGTGCGCTCCTGAAGCAATTGAGCCTCGTAATCGTTGACCGTGACCCAGGTGGCCTGGTCGACGAATTCCATCAAATCGTTGCCATCGAACATGGGCATACCTTGGCCCGGATCGAAAATAAAAGGGATATTGGCCTCGGCAAACTGGCGTGCATGGTCAATCATGCCTTGGCGGCCATCGGGTGAAACAATACCAATCGTGATGCCGGCGGCATCGGACACCGTATTTTGGTGGGACTCACCCATGGCGCCTGGGTGAAACGCTGTAATCTGGTTATCATCCATATCGGTGGTAATAAATGCCTGGCCGGTGTAGGTATCCGACAGTTCCCGGATATGAGTGCGAGGAATGCCGCATTCGTTCATCCAGGCCGCGTAGGGAGCAAAATCGTTGCCAACCGTGGCCATGGGCAGGGGATCGCCACCCAGCAGTTTCAAGTTGTAGGCGATGTTGCCAGCACAGCCGCCGAACTCGCGGCGCATGTCAGGTACCAGGAAGGATACGTTCAGGATATGAACTTTTTCGGGGATAATGTGATTTTTGAACTGGTCGTTGAACACCATAATGGTGTCGTAGGCATAAGAGCCGCAAATCAGTGCTGACATGATAATTCCTGTTTGCTTGGGTTGGTTATTGTGTGTTGCGATTGTGGCAGAAAATGGCCTTCGGATGAATGGCTGGGGTCGCCAGCAGGGTTTCCCGGGCGAGAGCCAGGCTTCCCCTGGACTGGAATTCGCGAATTTCCGTAACTTCGCCGGGTAGATATAAACATTCTATTAGCGCATACGAAAAATAAATCTGTTTTTGCATCATCAATAGTGGCCTAAAATCTCGCGGGGCGGTATGGTTGCGGACTCTCTGTATTGAGTAAATACTCGACCGAAAATCCAGATTTTTCACTATCCGTTTTGGAGGGGCATCAATGACGGATGTAGTTGCTACAAATGAGACCATATTAGTGGTCGGGGGTGGTATCAGCGGAATGACCGCGGCCATCGAAGCTGCCGAATGTGGCAAAAAGGTTGTGCTGGTAGAGAAAAAACCGGCACTGGGTGGACGGGTAAGCCAGCTGTACAAATACTTCCCGAAACTGTGTTTCCCGACCTGTGGTCTCGAAATCAACAACCGCCGCACCAAAATGAACAAGAACATCACGGTGTTGACCATGGCGGAAGTCACGGCCATTAGCGGTGGGGCCGGCAATTACACTGCCAGCATCAAAATTTCGCCCCGGTTCGTCAATGAAAACTGCACAGCCTGCGGCGCCTGCGCCGAAGCCGTGGACGCCGAAGTGGATAACGCGTTCAACTATAATATGAACAAGACCAAGGCAGCCTACTTGCCGTTCGCCATGGCCCACCCGCAGCGCTATGTTATCGATCCCAGCATCATTGGTACCGCCGACGCCGACAAGGCCAGGGCCGCGTGCAAGTACGACGCCGTGGACCTGGATATGAAGGAAGAGGCGCTTGACCTGAATGTTGGTGCCGTTATCTGGGCTACCGGCTGGGCACCCTATGATGCCGCCAAGATCCAGCCGTACGGCTACGATCGTTACGCCAATGTCATTACCAGTGTCGAGTTTGAGCGCCTGATGGATCCCAATGGCCCAACCGGTGGCAAGCTGCTGCGTCCGTCTGATGGCAAGGAAGCGAAGAATATCGCCTTTATCCAATGCGCCGGTTCCCGTGACCGCAATCACCTGACCCATTGCTCCCGCATTTGTTGCATGGCTTCACTGAAGCAATCCACTTATATCGGCGAGCAGTACGGTGACGATGAAAATGCCAAGGCTGTTATCTACTATATTGATATTCGAGCCATTGATCGTTTCGAGGACTTCTACAAGATGGTCCGTGAAGACAAGCACGTCAGCTTCGTTAAATCCAAGGTTGCCAACATTATGGAAAACCGTGAAAACGGCAACCCGGTACTGCATGGCGTAGACACCGAGGGCTATCACCGTTATGCCAACGAGCATGACCTGGTGGTGTTGGCCGTCGGTATGACCCCGAACGCCGATATCAAGGCAGTCGCGCCTGATGTGAAGACCGATGTCAGTGGATTCATCCAGGTCGCCGAAGACAATGGTGGAATTTTTGGTGCGGGTTGCGCCAGTAACGCATTGGATGTTAACCGTGCCGTACAAAACGCCACGGCCGCTGCATTGCGTGCCATCCAGGTAGTGAACGGCGTAGCCGGGACGGAGGCATAATCATGGCTGATATGAAAATAGGTGCATATATTTGTAAGGGCTGTGGCATCGGCGATCGCCTTGATTGCGGTCAGCTGGGCAATATTGCCCAGCGCGAAGGCAAGGCCCAGGTAGTGAAGGAGCATGACTTCCTGTGTAATGCTGATGGTGTGGCCACAATCCAGGCAGACATCGATAACGAAGGCGTAAACCACGTTGTGATCGCTGCCTGCTCACGCCGTGCCAAGGTCGAAGCATTCAGTTTCGAAAACGTCGCTATCGCCCGTACCAACCTGCGCGAAGGTGTCATCTGGTCACACCCGGATAACGGTGACAACCAGGAACTGGTGCAGGATATGGCCGATGACTATGTGCGCATGGGTTGCGCCGAAGTCGCCAAGATGAATATCCCGGAGCCTAATGAAAATCGCGGTTCCAACAAGCGTATTCTTGTTGTTGGTGGTGGTATCTCGGGTATGACTGCAGCGCTGGAATCTTCCAAGGCCGGCTACGAAGTATTGCTGGTGGAAAAGACCGGCGAACTGGGTGGCATGGCCGCCAGGCTGCACAAGAAAGTTCCGAATGTTGAACCGTATGCTGATCCGCAGGATACCGGTGTGGCCGCGATGGTCGAAGCCGTTAACGCCAGCAGCAGGATTACGGTGCACCTGAATTCAACTATCAGCCGTACCTCCGGTGCGCCGGGTCAGTTCAGTGTTGATATTTCCACCGAGTCCGGCAGCACGGCAACCGAGAACGTTGGCGCCATTATCCAGGCTTCCGGTTTCACGCCGTATGACCCCGCCAGCCTCGACAAGTACGGTTACGGCAAGTCGGCGGATGTGGTTGACGCTGTCGGCCTGGAAGAGCTGGCCAGGGCTGCCAATGGCGGAGCCATCAAGCGTCCTTCAGATGGCAAGGAAGTAAAATCGGTCGTTTTCATCCAGTGTGCCGGTCAGCGCAGCCCGAAAGACGGTCAGCTGCCTTATTGTTCTGGCCACTGCTGCAACACGTCTATCAAGCAGGCCATGTACTTCAAGGATGCCAACCCGGATGTGGATACGGTGGTCATGTACACCGATTTGCGCACACCGGGTAACGGCGAAGACTTTTATCGCAGCGCCCAACGCAAGGGCGTGGTTTTCACCAAGGGCTGGCCGATGGAAGTCGGTTCTGACCTGAACGTGAAATTCAAGGATGTCATCCTGAATGAGGAAGTCGCTGTCAAGGCTGACCTCGTGGTCCTGGCAACAGGCCAGGTGCCGAATTCCGGTGTTGATATCGAAGCCGAAGGCGAAGCGGCTGCAAACAGCCAGGAAGTATCTATCCTGAACCTGGATTATCGCCAGGGCAAAGACCTGCCGCACCTGCGCCATGGTTTCCAGGACTCACACTTCATCTGTTTCCCGTATGAATCCCGTCGTACCGGCATTTATCCGTGTGGCCCGGTTCGCCGTCCCATGGATATTGCCCAGGCCGTGGAAGATGCTACCGGCGCTGCCATGAAAGCGATCCAGGCAGTTGAAAACGCGTCCCAGGGGCGCGCCGCACATCCTCGTTCCGGTGACTTGACTTACCCGTTGTTCCGCAAGGAAGGTTGCACCCAGTGCAAGCGTTGCACGGTAGAGTGCCCGTTTGGCGCCATCGACGAAGATGAGCAACGCTACCCGCAGTTCAACGAAGGTCGTTGTCGTCGTTGTGGCACCTGTATGGGCGCCTGCCCGGTACGCGTTATTTCTTTCGCCAATTACTCGATCGACACCGTCGGTTCCCAGCTGAAAGCGGTTGATATGCCTGACGAGTTTGAAGAGAAGCCGCGTGTCCTGGTACTGGCTTGTGAAAACGACGCCTACCCGGCGCTGGATATGGCGGGCATGAAGCGTACCGAGTACACGCCATTTGTTCGTGTTATCCCGGTTCGCTGCCTCGGTTCCGTGAACACCATCTGGGTATCGGATGCCATGAACAGCGGTTACGACGCTGTATTGTTGATGGGCTGCAAGCGTGGTGACGAGTACCAGTGTCACTTCGTGAAGGGTTCTGAACTGGCCAGTACCCGTATGAGCAAGATCGGCGATACATTGCAATCGCTCAACCTGGAGCCAGAACGTGTTCAGACGTTTGAAATTGCCATTACCGATGTCGATCGTGTACCCCAGATTTTTGACGAGACCATGAAGACGATCGAACAAATCGGCATGAGCCCGTTCAAGTTCTAGGAGAGGTCAATGAGTACAAATACCGCCATGGTTGAGAAATACCATAATGACTTCCTCAAGGAAGTTGAAGCCAACGTAGAAGAAGGCAACTGGGTAAAGATGTGCATGCAATGCGGTGTTTGCGCCGGTTCATGCCCGCTGGGTAATGCCTGGGAACATCCGCCGCAGGAAATCTTCATGATGATCCGCGCCGGCAAGCGTGAAGAAGTGCTGACGTCCGAATCCATGTGGATGTGTACCTCGTGCTACAACTGTATTGTACGTTGCCCGCGCGAACTGCCCATTACTCACATCATGCATGGCCTGGCCAACTACGCGAATCGCCTGGGTATTGCCCACAAGCAGAACCCGACCCGTAGATTCGCCACGATCTTCTGGAACAACATTGCTTCCAGTGGCCGCGTAAACGAACTGGCACTGTCAGTGAAACTGTATTTCATGGACGGCATTGTATCCGGTATCAAGAAGGGCCTGGAAATGATGGGCGTCGGTCTTGGTCTTATGAAAACCGGTCGTCTCAATGCGTTTGGCCTGTTCTCCCATGCAGGCGTAAAAGACAGCAAGGGCTACAAGGCCATGCTGAAGAAAGCCCGTGAAATCGAAGACAAGCGCAAAGGCGTGGCGTAAGGAGCTTATCAATGGCTAAGAAACAATATTCTTTTTATCCTGGCTGTTCCTCCGAGCGTAAGGCTTCAGCTGCGAACTACATGACTTCGGTCGAATCCATGTGCAAGACACTGGATATCGAGCTGAATGAGATCCCGGACTGGAACTGCTGCGGTGCCTCCATCGGTTATG
Organism: Gammaproteobacteria bacterium; assembly: GCA_029880545.1. Lineage (NCBI taxonomy): Bacteria > Pseudomonadati > Pseudomonadota > Gammaproteobacteria > Gammaproteobacteria bacterium. The sequence goes on from JAOUOD010000003.1 coordinate 66,981, forward strand.
CCGAAGGTGGCGAGCTGCCACGTCACGCGCTGAACGCCCGTAACGTGGCACTGTCAGAAAAGAACAACCCGGGACAGGACATTGTTGCCACCTGCGCCGCATGCTGGCTGGGTACCAAGGAAACTTCCGAGCGCGTGGCCCATTCCGGTGAGTTGCTGGCTGACATCAAGGAAGTCCTGAAAGAAGCCGGCCTCGAAGGTGATTACAAGAACCAGACGCCGATTCGACATATGGTTGAGGTGCTTATCGAAGACTTCGGTTATGACGAATTGGCCAAGCCGGTCAAGAAGCCGCTCGAAGGTATCAAGATTGCCGGTTACGTGGGTTGCCAGACCAACCGCCCGTTCGGCGTTGACAATGAATCCTTCGAAAACCCGAGATACCTGGACAAGCTGGTCGGCACCCTCGGTGGTGAACCCATTGAAAACTATGACCAGAAAGTCACCTGTTGCGGCGGTGCGCTGGCGTTCTCCGAGCCGGACAAGGCCTATAACCAGATCAACAAGATCCTGGAATCCGCCTATGATTTCGGTGCCGAAATGATTGTCACGCCATGCCCCGTATGCCAGATGAACGTCGAGGTATACCAGGAGCAGATCAACAAGAAGTTTGGCAAGAAGTACAAGATCCCGGTGACCTACTACAGCCAGTTAATGGCAGTGGCCTATGGTCATGATGCCAAGGCTTCAGGTCTGGACGGCAATATCGTTCGTGCCACCAAGCTGGAAGAGATCGCCTCCAAGTAATTTCTTTTGAAGCAGCACAACAAAGCCCCGGTAGTCATATCGGGGCTTTTTGTTTTTCAATCCGATGAATTGATCCGTTTACAGGCAGTTGGCCGGGGCCTTGATGATAGTACCGCTGTCAACAATGGTCACCTCGGTCACGCCGACGTCGTAGACTTCCACGTCCAGGGCCTGGCCGCAGGTGCCAGTGTCAAAGCAGGCCAGTACGTCGTAGACGTGGGTTTCCAGGTCATAGACTTCCGACGATGCGCCAGGCGCAATACTGAGGCTGGTGTAGTCGACGTTGCCCCAGCGATCCGAGCAGTCAAAAGTGATATAAATATCGGTAATTATAGCGGTCGCGTCTCCATTTTTTACCGCCAGCTGCCCGGTTGGCCATTCGCCATTCATGCATCCCGAAAGTGCGAAACCGGTGAGAAAGATAATAATCAGTTGTTTCAAGTTCGGCACCAGATTGAATAACAAGATTACGTATACCGCACCGACGTGTCAGTGGCAACAGAAAGGCATCTTGCCACATGGCGCCAGGGATTGTCGTGCCGCGCATTTTGCGGTCATTAAGTCCGAACGCTTCGTAACGTCTTCCGTTGCGTGGCCCGGATTGGCCGGGAAACGTCCGGGTTCGGCACCCGGGTTTTGGTTACGACCGATTTGGCTAATTTCGAACACAGTTCCGATTTGCCTTTTGGGCCAGGCCTGAACGTCGATCATTTGAAACGAACGGTGAGTTGACTGGTGGCGCCAGTGGCGGGCTCCATGAGCAGTGGCGCGAATATTTGATGTTGTTGCCGTTCGGGACCGAAGCGATAAGTCATTTGCCTGCGCCTGGAATGCATTACTGCAGGTGAAAGTTAAGTGTTTGCCTGTTGCCGCCACGTTTGACTTCCAGTTCGACCTGCCCGAGTGTGCCCAGTTGCTGGTACTGACGCATGGCGTCCTGGATATTGTTGATAGGCTGACCGTTGGCGCCAATAATGACATCACCTTTTTGCAAGCCCAGTTTTTCATAAAGGCTGCCGGGCTTGATATTTTTTACCAGGAAGCCGCCGTCCTTATTGGAAACAATGCGGGCATTGCGCAAGAACTCGGGATTGGCAAGCTGGGAGTCGATAAGATTGCGCGGAATCGCATAATTGTTCTGGCCGAGTTCCGTGACTGAATCCCCGGGGGAGCTCGGCGGTGGGCTGTTGACGACGGCACCTTCCGGCAGGGGCGACCCCTGGTCTTCGAGAAGAATGCTTTCCAGAACCCCGTTCCGGGCCAGGAATATCCTGTCGGCATGCACTGAATCCAGGGTCACGCCAGGGCTGACCTCCTCGCCGATGAAAAACGGCGCTTCCGGCTGGCCGGTAACGCTGATAAGCGCGACGCTGTCAGGGCCGGCCGCGACAACGCCATTGAGCTTCAGGTTCAGGCTGCTAAGCGGAATTTCCGCAAGCGTCGTTGTACCCGGGGTCTGGGCTTTGCCGAAAAGATTGGCGTTCTTGATGGCGCCGAGGTTGATAGTCGGGGAACTCGGGCCGCTACTGGTCCCGGCAGGCACCAGTGTCCGGAATGAAGGTGCCGGGTCTATGATCTTCCAGGTGAGCTGGGCCAAGGCAAGACAAAGCAATGCCAGCGCGGCCAGGTTGACCAGTCCAAAGAGTCGATCGGTACGTTGTTCCGATTCGGCTGGGAAAATGCGGGCAAAAGTCAGGGTCATGGCTTTCATTTCGTGAGTATAGCGCTACGTTGTTTTCAACGCAGCCATAGTCTGAAGGGAGTTTGGGTTATACTGGGTCTCATGACTTCCCGAGCCAAGACTATATTATTGACGACTCCAGGCTGCCCGCACTGTGCCAGCGTACACCGTATACTGACTGATCTTGTCAGTGAGGGGAAATTACCCGGATTCAGCGAAATTGATATTTCCCGGGAGCCGGAAATTGCCAATCGCTACGGTGTGCGTTCAGTTCCCTGGTTCCGGATTGGTGAATTCGAGTTCAGTGGCAGTCATACCGGGCGGGAACTGGAGCGCTGGTTACCGGGGCACACTCCCGCGTTGACCCTGGCTGATTTTTTCGCCGAGGAACTCCGGCAAGGCGGCCTTGCCCGGGTAACCGACCGTGTCAAGCGGGAACCGCAAGCACTGGAAGCGGTTGTCGCGCTGATGGCAGAGCCCGAGCTGGATATTTCCGTGCAGCTTGGGGTCGCGGCAGTCATGGAGCAACTAGAGGGAACTGATACATTGGTCCGGATCATTCCGAAGTTGATCGCATTGCTGGGGCGCCCGGAGGTACGGATTCGCGCCGATGTGTGTCATTATCTGGGCCTGTCGGGCGACGCTGACGCAATTCCTGAGTTGACGAAATGTCTTGAGGATGAGCATGCCGATGTGCGCGAAATCGCCCGCGACTCTATTGACGCAATTGAATCGGCTCAATTGGCGCAAAAATCCTGAGCACCAGCAACACCGGGATCCCGGTAATTCGTTGGATGCCTGAACAGAAAATGGTTGAGGAGACATCAATGAGATTGTTTGCAGTACTTGTATCACTGGCCGTCATGGTTGCCGTTGCACAACCGGCTGCCGCTGACCTGAAAATTGCCTACCTGGACGGGCAGGCTGTGCTGAACAACAGCCAGGCAGGAAAGAAAGAGCGCGAAAAGATTGAAAAGTTTTTCAAGCAGAAAAAAACCGAACTTGAAAAGACAGAAAAGCAGTTGGACGCACAGCGCAAGCAGTTTGACAAAGACAAGCTCACCATGAGCAAGGCGCAAAGTGACAAATGGAAACAGGAATTTACCGCCAAGGTCCAGGCTTACCAGCAGGAAACCGCCAAGGCTCAGCGAGAAGTCCAGGACAAGGAGCGGGAATTTACACGACGGGCAGGGATGGAGATTCAGAAAATCGTTGTCGCATTGGCTGCCGAGAAAAAGATCAGCATGGTGCTGGAAAAATCCGCCTCCGGACTGTTATTTGCCGAAGATTCCATGGATATTACAGCTGATGTCATCAAGCAATTTGACGCCAAGTTTAAATAGGAAGTCGCCATGCGCGGTGTGATCCTGGATCGTGCTTCACTTGACAACGGTGATCTCGATTTCACCAGCCTGGAGACCAGTCTTGATGACTGGTCTTTTTTTGACCTGACGAATTCGGACGAGGTCATTGACCATCTGCGAGGCGCCACCGTGGCCGTGGTGAACAAGGCGGTTATCAATGATCGGATCATGTCCGAGGTGCCGGAGCTGGATCTGATCTGCGTGGCAGCTACCGGCACAAACAACATCGACCTTGATGCGGCACGTCGTCGGGGTATTGCGGTCACCAATGTGACCGGCTATGCCACGCCATCAGTTGTCCAACATGTTTTTGCCCTGATCCTGGCATTGCGCACGCGATTGCCGGAATACCAGCGCGCCGTGAAGGCTGGTCGCTGGCAGCAATCACCATTTTTCTGTTTGCTGGACTATTCCATCACCGAGCTGGACGGACAGTGCATGGGCATTGTCGGATATGGTGAGCTGGGCCAGGGCGTAGCGCGGGTCGCAGCAGCGTTTGGGATGGAAGTGATAATTGCCGCACGTCCGGGAGATCCCGATCCGCCGCCGGGGCGACTGCCTTTGATGGATTTATTGAGCAGGGCTGATGTTGTCAGCCTGCATTGTCCGTTGGCAGACAATACCCGAAACCTGGTCGGGCCGGAGCAACTGGCTACGATGAAGAAGAGTGCATTGTTGATCAACACGGCTCGTGGCGGAATCGTTGATGAAACCGCTTTGTTGCGGGCGCTGGAAGATGAGCAAATTGGCGGTGCCGGTATTGATGTGCTGGCCGTGGAGCCACCGGTTGATGTTAGTTGCCTGCTCAAGGCTGATCGGCCCAACCTGGTTGTAACGCCACATATTGCCTGGGCTAGCGTTCAGTCGCGGCAGCGGTTGATAAATGAGGTGGCCCGGAACATTGCTGCCTACCAGGCTGGCGAGTTGCGAAACCGGGTAGTGTGACCGGCTGGACCAGATGGCTTTTGTAGGGCGTGGCGTACAGGCCTAGGTTTTATCGCCAATATGGTGTTCATGGTGCTGAATCGCCAGGGACTTGGCAGCAACGATGTCTTCGCGCCTGACATACAAAAGTCCCGCGATTTTCCTGACAAGGTGTTCCTCGTGATGGTCGATACGGCCATCGGCAAATGCCACTTCCCAGAGCATCGCGATCACGCGCACACGATCCTCGTAGCTGAAACCGTTTTTGATTAATGACGAGAATTCATGGTACGAAGTCATATCCGCGGCTTCCGCTTCGGCAAGATCCAGTAACGTAGCCAGTTGCTCGTCGTCGTAGCTGTAGCTTCGTTTTAGCGCCCGGAGAACTGCCTGCATTTCCACGTCGTCACGCTGATGGTCAGCCCGCGTCATTTCAATCAGCAGTGCTGCTGCCGCGAGATGCAATTGATTCTCATCGTGAGAGGTCTTGGAGCGAGCCTCTTCGAGCTGTGCGTGGAAAAATTCCTGAATAGTTTTGAGCATGGCACCGGGCATGATGTGAAAGCTGAAAAAACTGCGAATATCAGCGTATTTTACAGTTATTTGCTTTGTTTTTTGTTGTGGATAAACCCATAATGTATCTATATTAACGGAATGGAAATGCCCCGTGAAAGCGGAAATATCCGAAGTCGGGACGTCAACGCCACCCGAGGATACCGCGCCAGACGAGCTGGCCGTGTGGCTGAATACGGCCAGGGATAAATGGCCGGAGCCCGAGTTTCAGCAGATCAAGGCGGCCACCTTATGTGCGCTGGAAGCGCATCGGGGCCAGGCCCGGGCTTCAGGTGAACCCTATATCAATCATGCACTTGCCGTAGCCTCCATTCTGACCCGCCTGAATCTTGATCATGAGACGATTATTGCAGCATTGTTGCATGACGTGGTCGAAGACAGCGACGTAATACTCGCCGATATCCAGTCGCAATTTGGCGCAACTGTTGCCGCCCTGGTCGACGGTGTAACCAAGCTGAGCCATATCCACAGTTTTCGTGACCCCTCGGATATCCTGGCGAAAGAGGGTGTGCGCGCCGAAAGTTTGCGCAAGATGTTGCTGGCAATGGCCGAAGATGTGCGCGTGGTACTGATCAAGCTGGCAGACCGTCTGCATAATATGCGCACACTGGCTTCGCTGCCCGGGGCAAAACAACGCCGAATTGCCCGGGAAACCATGGACATTTTTGCCCCCTTGGCCAATCGTCTGGGTATTTGGCAAATCAAGTGGGAACTGGAAGACTTGGCTTTCCGCTACCTTCAGCCCGAGTCCTATCACCAAATAGCCAAAATGCTGGCCGAACGGCGCGTAGATCGCGAGCTGTATATCAACCGGTTTGTATCCAGGCTGGACAAGGAACTGGTTGAAACCGGTCTTCATGCGTCGGTCAAGGGCAGGCCGAAGCATATCTACGGTATCTGGAAAAAAATGCAGCGCAAGCACAAGGATTTTGACCAGATCTATGATGTGCGCGCCGTGCGCATCCTGGTTGACTCGTTGCGTGACTGTTACGCGGCACTGGGTGTGGTGCACTCCCTGTGGCAGTACATACCTGGTGAATTCGATGACTATATTGCCACGCCCAAGGAGAACAATTATCGCTCCATCCACACGGCAGTGATTGGTCCTGAAGGCAAGACAGTCGAAGTGCAAATTCGCACCAGGGATATGCACAAGCTGTCCGAGTACGGCGTGGCGGCTCATTGGCGATACAAGGAGGGTCGCCAGGCAGATCAGGGTTATGATGAAAAAATTGCCTGGTTGCGACAACTGCTGGAATGGAAGGACGAGCTGGCCGGCGCCGGAGAATTTGTCGATCAATTTAAATCCGAAGTATTCAGCGACCGTGTCTACGTATTTACCCCGACGGGCAATATTATTGATTTGCCACAGGGCGCTACGCCACTCGATTTTGCCTATCGCATCCATACCGAGGTTGGAAACCGCTGCCGTGGCGCGCGGGTGAACGGCCATATTGTGCCCCTGACCTATACACTGAAAACCGGTGAGCAAGTGGAGGTATTAACCGTAAAGAAGGGCAGCCCAAGCCGGGACTGGCTCAATGCTCACCTGGGTTACCTGCAAACCAATCGTGCCCGTTCCAAGGTGCAGGCCTGGTTCCGGCATCAGGATTTTGAAAAGAACGCGGAATCCGGCCGCGACAGTATGGAGCGTGAACTGAAACGCATGGGTATTACCGGCCTTGCCCATGACAAGCTGGCGACCAAGCTCAGTTTTGACAAGGTTGAGGATCTGTATGCCGCGATTGGTCGCGGCGAGGTCAAATCCAGTCGCCTGGTATCCGTTGCCAACAGGCTAACCGCAAAACCGGTTGCCGTTGAAATCACTCCTGAACCGGTTGCACCGGCTGAATCGTCGCCGGTTACCGAGAGCACCAATGCCATCTGTATTCACGGGGTCGGCAACCTGATGACGCACCTGGCACGCTGTTGTCGCCCGGTACCGGGTGAGCCCATCATGGGCTACATCACCCGTGGTCGTGGTGTCAGCATTCATCGGCGAGATTGTCCCAATATCTTGCGTTCAACTACCGATGCCAACGACAGGCTGATTGAAGTTAGCTGGGGACAGCAGTTACGAAAAACCTACCCGGTCGATATCCAGCTGGATGCCTACGATCGACCCGGCCTGTTGCGCGATATTTCCAACCTGTTGAGCAACGAGGATATAAATGTTATCGCGGTAAACACGCACACTGACAAAAACCGCAATGTTGCAGTCATGGTGTTGACGGTAGAAATTCCTGATATTGATGTACTCAGCCGTGTATTACTGAAGATTGAGCGCCTGCCCAATGTAATGCAGGCATTTCGCCGACTAAGTTGAAGTATATATAGAAAGTTTCTCCGGCATCAGTTACGGGCACGTTGAATTGTCGCGCCCGCGTTACCTGTTTTCGCCAGCATTTACACTAGACCGCCATCAGCCTACAATTAAATTTTTCCTGTCTTTATGCCTTTGATAGTTAATAAAATTAGGAAAAGGTAATATAGCTTCATCCATCGAACATTAACAAGAAAAGGGGAAGGCCATGGGTTTCCATCGCAGGTTGGCTATGTCTGTATCGTTAGCGATCATGTCCGCAGCCGCTTCGGGAATGGCGAGTGCAGCGGGCTTTGCGCTGATAGAAAATTCTGCATCCGGAATGGGTAATGCCTATGCTGGCGGCGCCGCCGGTACCAAGGATGCATCCACTGTATATTTTAATCCTGCCGGCATGAGTTACCTGGAAGGTGACCAGGTTGTAATGGTTGGGCACTACATCGTGCCAACAGCGGATTTTACCAATGAAGGATCGACTGCCATGCAGGGCACACCGTCACCGTCACCGTTGACCGGCGATGATGACGGATCCAATCACAAGGCATTTGTTCCCAATGCCTATATCGTCAAGTCGCTTGGGAATGGCGGCAAGTTTGGCTTCGGGCTTAACGCGCCATTCGGATTGACGACCGAATATAATGACGACTGGGTTGGGCGCTATCACGGCGTTCGATCTGCCATGAAAACCATCAATATCAACCCGGCCTATTCGTTCAGGATGTCTGATGATGTTGCTCTCGGCCTTGGCGTGAACGCACAGTATGTCAATGTTGAATTAAGCAGCGCCGTGGACTTCGGCAGTATCTGCGCGTTGCAGGAGTTGGGTGGTGTGCTGCCGGCAGGCACGTGCACGTCGGCCGGGCTGGCGCCGCAGCAATCAGACGGTTTTGCCGTCATTAGTGGAGAAGGCTGGTCCTATGGGGCAAACCTGGGCCTGATCTGGGATATCAATCCCAAGGCACGGTTTGGTTTTGCCTATCGTTCAGCGGTGAAGCATGACGTGGACGGCGACGCCGAATTTTCGGTACCGGTCAATGCAAGCTTCATGACGGCGTCCGGCTATTTCACTGATACCGGTGCCGAGGCCAGTGTGACCTTGCCCGCCAGTACATCGCTTAGTCTGCATTATGCGTTCGATGACAAAACCAACATTATGGCCGATGCCACGCTGACCCAGTGGTCGAGTTTTGATGAATTGCGGGTGGTTTATGACTCGACGCAGCCGGATTCCGTAACTACTGAAGACTGGCAGGACAGCTGGCGTATCGCTGTTGGCGGCGACTATCGTTACAGTGGCGATATTCTGTTTCGAGCCGGCGTTGCCTACGATCAGACACCGGTAGCCGATGCCGAGCACCGTACTGTAAGAGTGCCGGACAGTGATCGTACTTGGATCAGTGTGGGCCTGGGCTATCGTTACAGCAAGAATATCAATATTGATGCAGGTTACGCCCACCTTATTATCAATGATGCCAAGATTGACAATACGACCGAGGGAGCGCTGGCCCATACAATCACCGGCAGCTATGAAGCCAGTGTTGATATCGTCAGTGTGCAGTTGACCTATGAATTCCAGTAACCCAGCCATGACAGGATTAGAGGAATTGTTCTCGGTCTCCAAAGTCAATATCGGGAGAATAATGATGATACGAAAAAATTTGTTTCCGCTGCTGGTTATGCTTGTTGCCACGCAGCTTGGTGCCTGCAACAGCGAAGAAAAAACCACTACCGTTCAGGATCTTGTTGGTTCTATCGGCCACTATGCCAGGTTTGCTCCATCCGACGGCGTGATTCCGTTTCCCAGTGACCTGATGTTCAGTGGCACCGTTGATGGCACGCTGAATGTCCCGGTTGCAGATCCCAATGATTACTCTGATCCAAAAGTCGCGTTGAACGCGCTGGACGGGTTTTCGCCGGTTGGCACCATGACCACAACATTCTCCACGGCCGTGGATGATGCCAGCCTGCTGGGTGGTGATACGGTGCGGGTATTTTCCGTTTCTCTTACCGGGCCGGCCGTAACCGGTATCAATAGCGAGCTGGTTTCAGGCGTGGACTACCTGGCATTTCGGGCGCCTGGTGATGGTACGACTGTTGGCATTGTTCCGCTGAGGGCGCTGGCGCAGAACGCCACCTACCTTGTTACCCTGTCCAATGGCATTATGACTGCTGGTGGCAAGGCTTTTGTTTCTGACTTTATCTACGCGCTGGCCAAAACCACTTCGCCCCTGCATACCGGCGGCGTCAGCAATTTCGGCGGGCTGTCCGATACACAGGCACAGGCGCTGGAACCGTTGCGCCAGCTGACCAATGCCGCCGAGGCAACAGTGCAGGCTTACACGATTACCAACGACGTGGCTGATACTGTAGCGGACCTTCCTTCAGCCAATATTATCCTGAGCTGGAGTTTCACCACCCAGTCAGTGTCCGATACTTTGGCTGCCGTCGCGGGCGGGGCTGCAGCGCAGACACTGATGGCAGTTAACAGCGGCATGACCCTGACTGCATTGGGACTGAATGCGGCAGGCGCGGATGCCGATATTTATGTTGGCACACTTGACCTGCCGTATTACCTGACAGCACCGGGTGTGCCTGACAATCAGGAAATATTATCCAAGTTCTGGCTGGCAGCAGGCGGTGGTTTCACTACGCGTTATAACCCGATGCCGGTGGCGACCAGCACGCAAACTGTACCGGTATTGATGACTGTGCCCAATGGCATGGCCATGCCTGCCGGTGGTTGGCCGGTAGTGATTTTCCAGCATGGCATTACCCAGGATCGCACCAACGCCCTGGCCGTGGCCAGCAGCCTGGCTGCAGCAGGCCGTGCTGTAATCGCTATAGATTTACCGCTGCACGGAATTACCGATGCAACGAGTCCGCTCTATGCCGGTGCTGGTGCCGAGCGTACCTTTGACGTGGACTATATTGATAACGGTACCGGGGTACCCGGGCCAGATGGTGTTATTGATGATTCCGGTTCGCACTTCATCAATCTTGCCAGCCTGCTGACATCGCGTGACAACTTGCGCCAGGGCATTGCTGACCTGCTGACACTGCGAGCCAGTCTTGGTGGCGCGGTATTGCTGGATGGCACCATGACGCCGACTGGCGAAAGCCTGAATGGTGCCGCAGTCAACTTTGTCGGCCATTCACTGGGCGCCATTGTTGGCGGGCCGTTCCTGGCACTGGATGGCAATGTTGGTACATCAGTGCTGGGTATGCCTGGTGGCCATGTATTGAAAGTGCTGGATGGGTCGCCGACATTTGGCCCGATCCTGGAAGCAGGCCTGGCTTCCGCCGGGGTCATGAAAGGTACGGCAGACTACGAGGCGTTCATGAATGTTGCCCAGACTGTTGTGGATTCCGGTGATCCAATCAATTATGCAGCCGGATCAGTGGCCGGTCGTGGCCTGTTGTTGTTCGAGGTTGTTGGCGGTAATGCCAACGAGTTGCCGGACCAGGTGGTACCCAACTACGTGGCCTATCCATCCATGTCGACAACCACGACTTCGCCCACGGCGGGAACCGATCCCTTGGCCAAGGCCATGGGTCTGACCGGCTATACAGCGTCAGCAACCGGTGCCAACCTTGCTGCCTGGGTGCGCTTTAATTCCGGTCATCATGGTTCTCTGTTAAGTCCGAACAATGCTGCCGGTGACCCGGATCTATTGTCAGCTTCCGTGGCCGAGGAAATGCAGTCAGAGATGGCGAATTTTATCGGTTCTGGTGGCGCTGCACTGGTCATAAGCAATACCAATATTATCGCGCCAGTGTTGCCCTGATTTAGCAACAGGCTTTGCAGAAAGCAAAAGCCCCTTTCATCTGAAAGGGGCATTTTTATTTTTCGAGAAAACCGTCCAGTTCTTTCCAGACATCCTTGGTTTTGCCTGCTGGCTTTTCCTGGCGGACGGGAGACGGAATGGTTCCGGAGTTGCTGTTATCACCAGCCGGTTTTACAGCCGACTGTTCAATTTTTTGTTCCGGTAACGAGTCAATCAGTGTTCGGGCATCGGCGGTGTTCTGCTGGTTAATGGCATCCTCGGTTTTCTTGTTCATGACGATGATGCTGATGCGCCGGTTAATCGGATTCTCCGGGTTGGTTTTGTCAAAGGGCACGGTGTCAGACAGGCCGACTACGCGACCGGACTTGGTCGGATCCATGCCGCCGGCGAGCAGGCTGCGGCGCGCGGCATTGGCACGATCGGCACTGAGTTCCCAGTTGGTGTAATCACGACGCGAACCAAACAATGTTGAGTCCGTATGACCGGTAATACTGATCTTGTTGGGGACCGTGTTGATAAAGCCGGCCAACTCACGGAGGATTTCATCGGTATAATTCTTAAGATTGGCGGACCCGGAATCAAACATGGGCCGGTTTTCCTTGTCGACAATCTGGATGCGAAGCCCTTCGGGACTAATGTCGAGAAACAGCTGATCCTTGTACGGTTTCAGCGCCTGGCTTTGCTCTATCGCGTGTTTCAGACTTTCCATCAATGACTCGAGCCGTTTTTCCTCCAGTGCTTCGGCAATCTGTTCGGCAGTCTGCGCGTCAATGTTTTCCTTGTTGAATTCCTTTTCCGGATCATCGCCGGAACCATCGGTGATATCCATGGCGCCGCCCAGTTCGATCAAGCTGGTACTGGAGCCACCCGGACCCTGTATCGGTGACGTATTGGGACTCTGGCTGGCGCCCGGTGTCTGGCTGGGGTTGTTAAAGTATTCCGAGATAGCGCCTTTTTGTTCTTTGGTAGTGGAGCCCATGAGCCAAAGCAGTAAAAAGAATGCCATCATTGCCGTAGCAAAATCGGCGAAGGCCACCTTCCAGGCACCGCCATGGTGGCCATGACCGCCGACGATCTTCTTTATGATTATCGGTTGAGTTTTATCCTGCATGTCCCTGTGACCTATTTGTTCTTGATGTGCTCTTCCAGCTCCTTGAAGCCCGGACGATCACTGGCATACATGGCCTTGCGACCAAACTCGATGGCGACTTGTGGTGTATAGCCGTTAAGCGACGCCATAATGACTGTCTTGATCACTTCAAAGAATTTGCCTTCGGCGGCCGCCATGTTTTTTATCGATGTCGCCATCGGGCCGACGAAGCCATAGGCAATCAGGATGCCCAGGAACGTGCCCACCAGGGCCGCCGCCACGTGATGACCGATGACTTCCGGTGGCCCGCCCAGTGAGCCCATGGTGATAACAATACCCAGTACCGCGGCCACAATACCAAAACCAGGCAGGGCATCGGCCACACTTTGCAAGGCATCGCCCGGCGCCTCAGCTTCATGGTGATGGGTTTGCAGCTCCAGGTCCATCAGTGCTTCCATTTCAAACGGGTTCATGCTGCCGCTTACCACCAGGCGAAAATAATCGGCAATAAACTCAACAGCGTGATGATTTTTCTGGATCTTGGGATACTTGTTGAATAGTTCACTGCTGTCCGGTTCTTCAATATCGTTTTCAATCGCCATCATGCCTTCCTTGCGCGCCTTGTTGAGAATGTCAAAAAGCAATGACAGCAGGTCGAGATATATAGACTTGTTATAAGGCGAACCTTTCAGCAGCGCCGGGATGGATTTGAATACTGCTTTAAGGGTTTTACTTGGGTTGGATACGACGAAGGCACCAAAGGCGGCACCACCGATAATAATAAGTTCGTAGGGTTGCCACAGTGCCATTAATTCGCCGTGGGAAAGCACGTACCCGCCCGCCACCGAGCCAAGAACGATCAAGAAACCGACTATCAGGAGCATATCTGGTCTTCCATGAGTGTTGCGATTGAACTGTAGTACTGTCTCCAGCTATCGGCCCGCTGGTTCAATGTCTTTACCGTAGTGTTTTAGCGGTATTTTCACCTACAAAAGCTGCTCGATTTAAAGTTTTTTGCTTTCGGCACCGAATTAGAGGCATTGAAAAACAATCTCTGAGAGGAAGCATGAGCGCCCAGCTTGTGGTGTCACTGGAAGACGTGATCAGCAAACCGCTGCCCATCCTGGCCTGCAGTGTCGACGATTTGGCTGCGTTGAAGACTGAAGGGGATGATGTTTCCTGGGCGCGACTCAGTCATATCCTGTTGCGCGATCCTGGTCTGGTTGCGCATGCGCTCAAGCTGGCAAACCAGAGCAATAACAGCCTGCGTGCCGAGGTCACCACGGCAGAGCGGGCGGCAATGATGATGGGAATGGATAACCTGTTTCGCTTGCCGACGCGAATCGCCACGGCCGAGAAGGAGTTGCATGGCGAAGCCTTGAACGGGTATCGCCGGGCAGTAAGCCGGGCCTATCACGCCGCCAGCCAGGCTTGGGACTGGGGACACTTGCGAATGGACCTGCATCCCGAAGAGCTGTTTATTGCCGGCTTGTTACATGAGTTGGGCGAGATGGCGTTGTGGGTGCAGGCGCCGGACAAAATGAAACAACTTGCCGATTTGCGCACGCATAACCAGATGCCCGTCGATGAAGCGGAATACCTGGTGCTTGGTAACAGTATCGAGCATTACTCGCGTGCCATGATGGAGAAATGGCACATGCCGACCCTGGCAGCACAGAGCCTGCGCCCGGAAAATGCCCGGGATCAGCGCGCCCTGGGTATTATGCTGGCGGCGAAACTGGCGCGCGCCACCGAAAGAGGATGGTTTAACAGGGAGGTCGATGAAACCATTGATCATGTGGCTGACTACCTGGGGCTGCCTTTTGATGACATGGCAGCGCGAGTGCAGAAAACCGCCGTGGCAGTGGCCCGTGAAGCCGGTGTTTACGGTGTTCCGCCAGCGGCTGCATTGCTGCCACTCATACCTGAGCCGGACCAGCGCGAATCTCTGGAAAGCGGATCATCCGGCGCTTATTGCCTGACTCCCCAGGCCGAATCTTTCCAGGCGATCGTGCGGGAGCTGGAAAACGGCATGTCATCCATGAGCCTGAGCGATATTATGCGCAAAGTGATGCATGGATTGCATGAAGGCGTAGGTTTTAACCGCGCCGTGTTTGCCATGTTGTCTCATGATCGCCGTGAACTGAAAGCGCGATTCATGATCGGGTCTGACAGTGACCCCATATTCAACCGGTTTCATATTTTCCTGGGTACACCGCACCTGTTTACCCAGATTATGAAAAAGCCCCAGGGCCTGCGGTACGGGTCACATAACCAGGAAAAGTTCGGCGGCCTGATTCCGAGGCCCATCCGGGACCTGATAGGCGTAAACTCGTTTTGCGCCATGTCGCTGTTTGTCAGCGGCAAACCGGTAGGCATGCTGTACGCAGACCGTCGAAGCACTGATGCTGACATTGATGAAATGAGTTACAAGCGTTTTCGTTACCTGTGCCAGCTCGCCAGCAAGGCGCTGACCGTCGCCAGCAGCAGGTAGCTGGCAACTTAAATCATGACCGGCTATAGTTCCGGCCATGAATAAATCCGACCAGAATTTTCTTTTCTCGCTGCTATCCCAGCCGACGGCCCCGTTCAGGGAGCAGTTTGTCAGTGCCGTGGCACGTGATTTCCTGGACCGTTACCACTTGCCATACTTTCTTGATCCGGCAGGTAATATTGTCATCGGCGTCAACTCGGTTGCCGGGTACAAAAAGCTGCTGAAAGACGCAACGGACGAACCGGTGCGGATGTTTATGGCGCACATGGATCACCCGGGTTATCACGGGGTAAAGTGGATCGATGACCGCAGGCTGAAGGTGAAATGGCATGGCGGTACACCAACCCGCCATGTAGCCGGTGCGGAAGTGTATTGTGCCGGTAACGACGGCCGTATCGGTAGCGGGCGCCTGGCCGGGGTCACCCTGGTCAAGGGTGGATGGGCCATGGACAGTGCCGAGATAGTATTCAAACAACCGCTTTCCCCGAGACCGCCAGCAACAGAATTGTTCGGTTCATTCCGGTTTCGCAAACCGGTGTGGCTGCAGGGGAAGCGTATTTATACGAATGCAGCCGATGATCTTGCCGGAGTATTTACCGTGCTGCGCCTGGCGCGCAAGTTGTCACGCCTTAAAGGCAGCGCGCCATTCATTGGATTATTGACACGGGGCGAGGAAGTCGGATTTGTTGGTGCCATCAATCATTTCGAGCTGGGCTGGTTTGAGCGCTACCGGAACAAGTTATTGTGCGTCAGTCTCGAGGCATCGCGAACCTTGCCCGGAGCAGTGGTAGGCAAGGGACCTATTGTTCGTCTTGGTGATCGCCGGACCGTGTTCAACGCCGATGCGTTGAAGGTGGCGACAGACGTGGCTGAAAAACTGCTGCCGAATCGGTACCAGAAGCGGATTATGGACGGCGGCGCCTGCGAAGCTACGGCGGCAACCATTTATGGCCTGACTACAATCGGTATTACCGTGCCGCTTGGCAATTATCATAACCAGGGGTTTGAGGGCGGGCCGGATTGTCGTGGCAAGGCCGGCCCCGCGCCCGAGTTTATTCATATTGATGATCTTGAATCCGAACTGCTGCTTTGTGCCGGCTTGATGCGCCGCGGCCTGCCCTGGCTGCAACCGTGGCAGAAGCAGAAGAAATCGCTGTTACGTAATGCCGCAAGATACAGGCGACTGGCCTGAATCCCGTGGTCTCATGACTGCACGGGCATTGTGATTTTCGGCCACGTGAAATGGAAGCACGTGCCTTTGCCGGGTTCCGAGTTCAGCCATATCTTTCCTTTTTGATCAGCAATGATCTTTTTGACAACGGCCAGGCCGATTCCAGTACTTTCAATTTCATCTCTTGAATGCAGTGTCTGGAAGATACCGAATATCACTTCGTGATATTGCGGATCTATGCCCGGGCCGTCATCGCAGACAACAAACTCGTACTCCGAATCCCGGTCATGCACATTTATTTCAATGGTGCCGTTATCCTTGTCGTGATACTTGATGGCGTTACTGATCAGGTTGGAGAATACCTGGGCGAGAGGTGTACGGGCACAGTCAAAACTGGGCATGTGCGGGCTGATTTTGATTGTAAAGCGGTCATCGACGCCAAGCATATCCATGATGCCATGGATCATGTCAGAAGTATCTGTTGGTGACAGCTCCGCGCTGATGCGCCCGGCACGCGAGTATTGCAGAATGCCGTTAATCAAATCCTCCATGCGTATCACCCGGCTACGCAACAGTTTCAGGTGCTCCTTGATTTCCGGGTTCTCAATTTCGCCCAGGTCTTCTTCAATCCACGTTGACAGATTTGAGATGGCGCGCAATGGTGCCTTGAGATCATGCGAGGCAACATAGGCAAAATTATCCAGCTCGGTGTTCTTGTTCTTCAGGGCGTCAGCATAATTAGCCAGTTCTGCAGCGGTGCGGGCGAGTTGTGATTCATATTGCTGCTGCTGTGTAATGTCGCGCAGGGTGTAGACATAGACCGTATGATGTTCGGAAGCCAGTTTTTGCGCGTGAATGCTGAGCTGAACCTTGCTGCCGTCAGCATGGTGGCCCAGGACTTCGGCAAGACCTGCCTGCGTAAATCGCTCGATAGCCCCTTGTTCACGCAAATCGGGAATCAGCGCAGATATGGATTTGTTGACAACAGATTCCGGTGAATATCCCAGGATCATTTCTATTGACCGGTTGCTCTGTATGATGATGCCATAGTTGTCGGTGATGATAATCATGTCGAAGACCGAGTTGACTACGCCGTCGAGAAAGTTCCGGTTCTCTTTCAGCTTCGATTCGATACGAGCTTGGTCCTCCAGTTTTTGTATCAGCAAGGATTTTTGTGACATCAGCACGTCTTCGCGGGCAACCAGCACATCCATCAGGCGATTGAAGGCCAGCGCAATGGTTTTTGCCTCGCGTGGCCCTGAAATCGGCGCGCGCAGGTGATTCCATTTCAGTTTCTGGGCTTCTTCCATAATATCCGATATGTCGCTAACCGGTTTTACAAGTGTACCAAGAAGCATGTTAATAGTTATCAGCATCGCGATCCCGAGTATGCTGATGATCAGTACTGTCCCGGCGATGATTGTGTGCCTTGCGTTGTTGACGGTCGAATTGTCAATGACTATGTAGGCATAGCCGACAATTTCCCGACCGGTATTCCTGGAGACGGAGTGCAGGTCATTGACCTCGGTCTTCAGAATAGGCGCTATAAAATGCCAGCCTGATACGGTTTCATGAATCAGGCTGGAGCGTACCGAGTCGATTCTTTTTGCCTGCCTGAACCAGGCGTTGCGATCCAGTACTTCCTTTCGTTCACCGAGGCTGAATATTTCGGTGCCCCGGGCGTCATAAATGGCAGTTTCGTTGACTCCCGGAAAACCCAGCACGGTTTGCATGCTGACGCGAGCCTGTTCGGTATCATTGTAAAGTACCGAAAACAGGCTTTGTTCGGCCAGCCCGGCGACAATGCTGAGACCGGTTTCGATATATTGCTCCTTCATGGAGCTGGCGGCCATGGTGCCAATCAGTACGGAACTGACAAGGGATATCAGTAATATGCAAGCACCGATTGCCAGCGTCATGCGCTGGCGGATGGTGTAGGAGCGTTCCCGGTTTTTTGTCTTTGTGCGACCGGGGTCGGCGACCGGGTGAATTGACTCCGTAAAGGGTTGTGCTCGTTGTGCCAATGCTTGCCCTTGAAGAAGGTTATTCAGGAAAGTGTAGTCAAGTTCAGGCAGGAAACTAAAGTATTTTTAGTAGGCTAATAGGCCCGATCAAACAATGTTTACAATGTTGTTACCCGGATCGCGGCGGCTCACAGGTTCCGGCACGAGCAGATCAGTTGGACCGATCCTTCGCTGCATTCTCGGGGGAGTCATCATCCATCAGTATGCGGTGGGCCGGCCCTTCGAGGTCATCAAACTGGCCACTCCGGGCCGCCCAGACAAAAATTCCGATAATCACGGCGACCAGGATCACGGCGACAGGGATAAGCAGGTAGATTATTTCCACAACAGGGTCTCAATAGTAGGAATTCAGTTTGCCCGGGATGTCCGCCTGCTGAGGCGCATGGCGTTTGCCGTGACAATCAGCGAGCTTAAGGACATGCCGATGGCAGCCATCCACGGCGCCAGCAGGCCCGCAGCTGCCAGGGGCAGCGCCAGCAGATTGTAGCCGATTGCCCAGGCAAAGTTCTGTCTGATTATGCCCAGGGTTTTCGTGGCAAGCTCATGGGCATCGACCAGGTGGGACAGCTGTTGCGACAACAGCACCATATCGGCGCTGGCCTGGGCCAGCTGGGTGCCACCTCCCATGGCGATGGAAACGTCGGCCGCCGCGAGCACCGGCGCATCGTTGATACCGTCACCAATCATGGCGACGATGGCGCCGCCGTCCTGTAATTGCTTTACCGCGGCCAGCTTGTCCTCAGGTCGCATGGTGGCCCGAACGTCGTCAATGCCGACTTCCCGGGCCATGTAGCTGGCGGCAGCAAATTGATCACCAGTCATCAGAACCGGTGTCTTACCGAGCTGTCGAAGCCTGCTAATTGTCTGGCGCGCATCGGGTCGCAACCTGTCGCCAAGATCAAAGGCGGCCATCAGCTCGAATTGGCTGGCCAGAAAGACGGTTGTGCAAGGCTCGTCTGGGCCCGGCACGTCGACCGCGAGCCCCGTTTTCGCGGCGATAAACCCTGGTGTGCCAAGGTAGTATCGATTCCGGTCGATCAGGCCGGTTACGCCAGCGCCGGGTTCGTTGGCGATGTCGTCAGCAATGACGCCGTGGTGAGAATTATGACTGGACGCGGCGTGACGCAAGGCCACGGCGATAGGGTGTTCCGATGCCGATTCCAGTGCAGCTGCCAGGGCAAGGCATTGATCGGCTTCGTATCCACCGGTGGTACGAGTGCGCAACCAGTGCATTTGACCGACAGTGAGAGTACCGGTCTTGTCGAATACAAAATGGGTTGCCTTGCTCAGGATCTCCAGGCTGTGGCCGCGAGTGGTAAGCAGCCCGAGCCGGGTCAGGTGCCCGGTTGCCGCGGTAATGGCGGTGGGTGTTGCCAGTGACAAGGCGCAGGGACAGGTTACCACCAGCACCGCGATGGTGATGGCGAGCCAATCGCCTGAGCCTTGTTGCCACCACCAGGCAGCCACGGCGGCGCTGATCAGCAGGATGACGCCAACAAAGTGACTGGCCACGCGATCAGCGAGACGGGCAAGGCGGGGCTTTTCGGTTTGTGCGCGATCGAGCAGCCTGAGCATGTTGGACAGCACGGTGTCATCACCCACCCGGTTGACCCGGATACGCAGCGGGCTGTCACGATTAATGGTGCCGCCGATAACATCGTCGCCCGGCTGCTTGATGACGGGCAGGCTCTCGCCTGTCAGCAGTGACTCATCGACCGATGACTGCCCTGACACAATGCAGCCATCAGCGGCGATGGTTTCGCCTGGAATCACCAGGATGATATCGTTCTTGACCAGTTCGATAGCGGCTACTTCTTCCGGGCTGTCGTTTTCGCCAAGGCGCATGGCCATGGCTGGTGTCAGTTGTACCAATGCATCCGTGGCTTCGGCTGCCTGCTTGCGCGATGCCAGCTCGAAATAGCGCGCCGCCAGCAGCAGGAATACGAACATCACTACCGAGTCAAAGTAGACGTGTCCGACTTGTTGCCAGGTGTTCCATGCGGACGCGAGAAACGCAATGCTGATGCCCAGGGTGACTGGCACGTCCATGCCCATTTGGCCAAGGCGCAGATCGCGCCAGGCACCCTGGTAGAAGGGTCTGGCTGAATAGATCAGGACCGGCGTGGTCAGCAGCAGGCTGATCCATTGCATAAAGCTGCGGAACATTGGCTCAATGCCGAACCAGTCTCCACCGTAAAGGGAAATAGCGAGCGCCATGACCTGCATGCCCAGAACCCCGGCCGTGCCGAGCCTGATAAGGTATGAGCGCCGCTCTTTTTCCAGCAAGGCCTGTTGGCGATTGGGGTCATAGGGGTGGGCGCGGTAACCAATATGGCTGATAGCGGACAGAATCTCGCTCAGCTTGATGCGCTCATTGTCCCAGCGGACCCGGGCGCGACGCGTGGCGTAATTGATATGCATTGACAGGACGCCGGGCAGCTTGGCGACGTGGTGTTCGCTTAGCCATACACAAGCGGCGCAGGTCATTCCTTCCAGGATCAGGGAAGCTTCCCGAACCGGGCCGTCAGCGGCCTGAATAAAGGTTTTCTGGATATTTTCGTTGTCGTAGACCCGGGTCTGGCGCAGAAAATCCGGAACCGGCTCGGCAGCGGTGACCGCAGAATCGGTTCGAAAACGGTAGTAGTCCTGTAGACCGCTGTCGACAATGGTGCGGGCAACGGCCTGGCAGCCGGGGCAGCACATGTTTCGGTCAATATTGTCGATTGTGACGGGAAATCTCAGCCCTGGCGCAATGGGTTCACTACAGTGAAAACAGACCGGGTTATCGGGATTGGAGTGGTGATGGTTCATGGCGCTGAAGTCAAACAGGAATCATTCGATAGTACCAGAGTCGTGTTCATCAAAAGTGAATTCGGTGTTGGCGTACCTGGAATTGGAAAAGTTCTTGATTCAGGTCAAAAAACGACGAGTTTGATTGGTTAGAATCTGTGTTCCTTTTGCGAATTACGATATACTTAAGAAATTAATAATATACTAATTTGCTCAGGATAAGCCAGGAATACCAAAGATGGAGGGAGTGTGGGTTGTTTGTAATACCTCTCCCGACCATAATCCAAGTGTAGTCGCGTAGAGATTCCATTATTTAACACAAACACTTAGCTGCCTAGAAACGGGGAGATTTATTTATGCTGCAACATGTTTGGGGATTATTTGCACATCCGGAAGAAGAGTGGAAAGACATCCGGAAAGAGGACTGTTCAATCGGGCGTTGCTATTGTTCTCATGTTTTGACGCTGGCGGCCATTCCGCCAATCGCCGGTTTTATTGGTACTACGCAAATCGGTTGGCGCATCGGTGGTGGTGAAATTACTACGCTCAGCACAAACAGCGCCTTGAGCATCTCCATTCTGTACTTTATTACCATCCTTGTCGGAATTTTTTCCATCGGCAAGGCCATCCACTGGATGGGCAAAACCTACGGCGCCAACGCCGAGTTACCCCGCGCTATTGGCCTGGCCGCCTACACGGCGACCCCGTTATTCATGGTCGGCCTGATGGGGCTCTATCCTATCCTTTGGTTAAACCTGATTATTGGTCTGCCGGCCCTGGCCTACACTGTTTATCTTCTCTATCTTGGTGTGCCCATCATGATGGATATCTCCCAGGAGCGCGGTTTCCTGTTTTCCAGCGCCGTGTTGGCAGTCGGCCTGATTGGCCTGGTAGCAATGATGGCGGCCACCGTCATTCTCTGGGATGTCGGCGCCGGACCACGGTTCCTGGGCTAGCACAGTTTTACCTATTTCGTTTTAACACTTAACCAATAATCGGGGGGCATATGGCCACTCAAGATACCTACAACTATAGCGTCGTAAGACAGTTTGCAATAATGACTGTTATATGGGGCATCGTTGGCATGGCCGTGGGCGTGTTTATCGCTGCGCAGATGGCATGGCCGTTTTTAAACTTTGATATTCCATGGCTGACTTTCAGCCGCCTGCGTCCGCTGCATACCAATGCAGTAATTTTTGCTTTTGGCGGATCAGCCCTGTTTGCGACATCTTATTATGTAGTGCAGCGTACCTGTCATGCCCGTTTGTTTGGCGGCAACCTGGCAGCATTCACGTTCTGGGGCTGGCAGCTGATTATCGTGCTGGCAGCGGTTACCCTGCCCCTGGGTTACACCACATCCAAGGAATACGCTGAGCTGGAATGGCCAATTGATATCCTGATTGCCGTGGTCTGGGTGTGTTATGCCATTGTATTCTTTGGCACGGTAGCCAGGCGCAAGACCCCGCATATCTATGTCGCCAACTGGTTCTTCGGCGCATTCATTATTACTGTTGCCATACTGCACATATTCAACAGTGCTGCGCTGCCCGTGAACATGATGAAGTCCTACTCTGCCTACGCGGGTGTACAGGATGCGATGATTCAGTGGTGGTACGGTCACAATGCCGTAGGCTTCTTCCTGACCGCCGGCTTCCTGGGCATGATGTATTACTTTATTCCCAAGCAGGCGGAGCGCCCGGTGTATTCTTACCGTCTTTCGGTGGTGCACTTCTGGGCCCTGATCTTTACCTATATCTGGGCCGGTCCGCATCACCTGCATTACACCGCGTTGCCGGACTGGACCCAGTCCCTGGGTATGGTGTTGTCGCTGATCCTGTTGGCTCCCAGCTGGGGTGGCATGATCAACGGTATCATGACCTTGTCCGGTGCCTGGGAAAAACTGCGTACGGACCCGATCTTGCGATTCCTGATTGTGTCCGTGTCCTTCTACGGCATGTCGACCTTTGAAGGTCCGATGATGTCCATCAAGACCGTTAATGCGCTGTCCCACTTTACTGACTGGACTATCGGTCACGTACATTCCGGTGCTCTCGGCTGGGTAGCAATGATCTCCATGGGTTCAATGTACTACCTGATCCCGCGCCTGTTCGGTGTAAAGATCTACAGCCTGAAGCTGGTCGAAGTTCATTTCTGGCTGGCTACTATCGGTATCGTGCTGTACATCACTTCCATGTGGGTATCCGGCGTGATGCAGGGCCTGATGTGGCGCGCAGTAAATGCAGACGGCACGCTGACCTACAGCTTTGTTGAAAGCGTGCAGGCCATGCATCCGTACTACATCATCCGTTTCCTCGGTGGCGCGTTGTTCCTGCTGGGCGCAGTTGTCATGGCATACAACGTCTGGCGTACCATTGAAAAAGGCAAGCCGGTCGAAGCACCGATTCCGGCTCCGGCACACTAAGGAGATCGAGTCATGGCACAAGGTCACGAGAAAATTGAAAAAAACCTGGGTCTGATGATCATCCTGGTTATCCTGGTAATCAGTGTTGGCGGCCTGGTCCAGATTGTTCCGCTGTTTTTCCAGCACTCAACTACAACCCCGGTCAAGGGTCTGAAGCCTTACGAGGCGTTAAGTCTTGCCGGTCGCGATATCTATGTTCGTGAAGGTTGTTACGTATGTCACTCACAAATGATCCGCCCGTTCCGTGCAGAAACCGAACGTTATGGTCATTACTCTGTCGCCGGCGAGTTTGTTTACGATCGCCCGTTCCAGTGGGGTTCCAAGCGTACCGGTCCTGATCTGCATCGCGTCGGTGGTCGCTACTCCGATGACTGGCACCGCATTCACCTGATCAACCCGCGTGAAGTGGTCCCTGAATCGATTATGCCGGGTTACCCGTGGCTGGATACCACGCCGGTTGATGCCAGCGATATCAGCAAGAAGATGGAAGTATTGCGTACGCTGGGTCACCCGTATTCCGATGAAGAGATTGCCGCAGCTCCCAAGGCCCTGGAAGGCAAGACCGAACTGGATGCGCTAATTGCATACCTGCAGGGCCTCGGTACGGCTATCAAGGCAAGGAGATAATTATGGATATGAACCTGATCCATTCTATCTGGACTGTCGCCGTGCTGGTGATCTTTGTCGGCATTGTTATCTGGGCCTGGAGCGGATTTAACAAGCAGTCATTTGACGAGGCTGCCAATATCCCGTTCGACGATGATGACAATATCAATAGCTAAGAATCGGGGAGAATAACGATGGCTGATTTTGTAAGCGAATTCTGGAGCTGGTTTATCATTGTCCCCACTGTTGGCGGCATTGTTGCCATGTTCTGGATCAACATGTGGCTCAACGCCAAGCCGGGTGAACTGGATGGCAAGCCCATGTCCCACAAGTGGGATGAAGACCTGGTGGAACTGAACAACCCGCTGCCCAAGTGGTGGCAGAACCTGTTCTATGCCACCCTGGTATTCAGTTGTATTTACCTGGTGCTGTACCCGGGACTGGGCAGTTTTGAGGGCATCCTGAAAACCACCAATGTAAAACGTTACAACCAGGAAATGGCTGACGCCGAAAAGACCTATGGCCCGCTCTATGAAGGCTACCTGGCGCAGGATATTCGTGCGCTGGCAGCCAATGGCGAAGCGATGAAAACTGCGCGTCGCCTGTTTATGAACTATTGCACGGTTTGCCATGGCTCTGATGCCGGTGGCGCACCGGGTTTCCCGAACCTCCGTGATACGGACTGGCTGTATGGTGGCGAGCCCGACATGATCAAGGCTTCCATTATGCATGGCCGCCAAGGCAGCATGCCGGCATGGGAAGCCGCACTGGGTCGCGAAGGCGTTCTGCAGGTGTCTGAATATGTATTGAGCCTCAGCGGTCGCCGCGTAAATGCCAATGCCGCTGAGTTGGGTAAAGTAAAGTACCAGCAGATGTGCGTGGCTTGTCACGGCGGCGATGGCAAGGGTAACCCGGCCATGGGAGCACCCGACCTGACTGACAATATCTGGTTGTATGGCGGATCACAGAAGACCGTTATGCAAAGTATTGCCGCGGGTCGATCAGGCAAGATGCCGGCACACAAGGAGTTCCTTGGCGAAGCCAAGTCTCACTTGCTGGCAGCTTATGTCTACAGCCTGTCTGCGGCCAATATTGATCGATAGTCTGGCCTGATCACGGCCCGGTTTTTCGTGCCGGGCCGTGGTGCGCCACGGCAGCTTGTGGCAAACTGGTCGGGATCAAAATACGGAGCCTGACATTCATGACCGATAGCCAGCAGGAAACCCCCCGGATTCAGCGTATTATCGCCATTTTATGGCCTTCTTTCCTGACGGCGGGGCTGGCAACAGGCCTGTTTTTCACCGCATTTGATCCCAATGTACTATTGATGGATACACCGTTTGCCGAGCTGAGCCGGTTGGGAGCCTATACTATTGGTTTCTTTCTGTTCTGGGCGCTGACGATGACCTCATGCCTGCTGACCTGTTACTTCCAGCGACCGTGTGTATTCGGGGACCAGCTCGACTCCTGATTTATTGCGATTTGCCCGTTAGTAGTTTAGCCGTGCCGGCAACATGCCCGGCATCGATAGTGAATTGGTGTTCAAGGATTACCCGCGTATGAGTGGCAATCAAAGCCAGCCGGCCGACATTTCCGAGTCGCTTTACCAGAAGCAGAAAAAAATCTATCCGCGCCAGGTAAGTGGCCTGTTTGCCATGTGGCGAACTATAGCCGCGGTAACGCTGCTGGGTATTTATTATGGTGTACCATGGCTGCAATGGGGCGATCGCCAGGCCGTTTTGCTCGATCTGCCGGAACGTAAATTCTATATATTCGGCATGACATTCTGGCCCCAGGATTTCTTCTGGTTCGCCATGATCCTGGCAATCGCCGCGTTCACGCTGTTTTTTTTCACCACCCTGGCCGGCCGCCTGTGGTGCGGTTATGCCTGTCCCCAGACGGTTTGGACCGAGGCATTTTTGTGGATTGAGCGCAAGATCGAAGGTGACCGTTCAAAGCAGATGAAGCTGGACAAGAGTCCGTGGAACCTGCAAAAGATCCGGATCAAGGCTGCCAAGCACTTTGTCTGGATCGTGTTCGCCGCCTATACCGGCGTCACCTTTGTCGGTTATTTCACCCCCATAACCGGCATGTGGGGCAAGATCACCGCTTTTGAACTGGGACCGTGGGAAACCTTCTGGGTGTTTTTTTACAGTTTCGCCACCTGGGGCAATGCCGGTTTCATGCGTGAGCAGGTATGCATGTTTATGTGTCCGTACGCGCGCTTTCAGAGCGCCATGTTCGACAAGGACACGCTGGTGATTTCCTATGACAAGGCCCGTGGCGAACCGCGTGGATCGCGCAAACGCGGCAGTGATTACAAGGAAAAAGGCCTGGGAGACTGTATCGACTGCACCATGTGCGTCCAGGTTTGCCCGACCGGAATTGATATTCGCCGCGGTCTCCAGGCCAATTGTATCGCCTGTGCTGCCTGCATCGATGTATGTGACGATGTTATGGACAAGGTCGGTTACAGCAAGGGACTGATTCGTTACACCACCGAAAATGCGTTGGAAGGCAAGCCGGTACACATCCTGCGACCGCGCGTGTTTGTCTACGCCAGCCTGTTGATTGCCATCATGTCCGGTGTGGTTTGGGGTATCAGCACGCGCATTCCGCTGGAGCTGGACGTCATTCGTGACCGCAACACCCTGTATCGCGAAACCATGGAAGGATTGATTGAAAATGTCTATACGCTGAAGATTCTCAATATGGATGAAGTCGAGCACGAGTATGATCTTGCCGTGTCCGGCATCGAGGGCATGAAAATGACGCTGACCCGCGACCGGATTCTGATCCCGGCAGGCGAGGTGGCAGAATTGCCGTTGTGGCTTCGTGTTGACCCGTATGACCTGAAAAAACGCAGCACCATGATCAAGTTCCACCTGACCGCCAGGGATAATCCCAGGCTGACCGCGGTTGAGGAAGGTCGCTTCCTTGGCCCGACGAATTCCGGAAGATAGGTTCAAATTATGATAAAGAACGACTCTGCACCCTGGCATCGCAATCCGTATGTCTGGATGATTATCGCCATCCCCATGTCAGCCGTGGTGTTTGGTATCTATATGATTACCGTGGCTATCAAGACGAATGACGGCCTGGTGGTAGATGACTATTACAAGAAGGGCAAGGAAATCAACCTGGTGCTGGATCGCGACGTTCGCGCGACCGAACTGGGTCTCAGTGCAGAAATCGTCCTGGACATGGAAAAGCAGCTGGTTCGGGTGAGGTTGGGCGGTCGGCAATTGCCCGGTGCCAATGAAACCGTGTCGCTCAACTTCCTCAATGCCACCCGTGCAGGAATGGACCGGAAAATGCTGCTGTCGCCGGCGCCTGGAGGTGAGCTGGTTGGGCAATTGTTGCCGCTTGAGGAAGGCGTCTGGAATATTGAGCTGGGTAGCAGGAGTTGGCGCCTGACCGGTCGATACAAGACGCCCGGTGACTCACAAATCCAGCTGCTGGCGGAGCGACAACAGTAACCGGTTTTGCGCCAGTCCGCCGGCCATGAAACAGAAAGCCCCGTAAACGGGGCTTTTTTGTGTTCAATTCCCGCTTGGGACGATACCGCGTCAGAATCATGAAGTGGCGCAGCTCATATCCTGGCCGCAGCACATGGGCGATTTGATTTTACCGTGACCATTCGGGCACTTTGAAATCTGCACCTTTGCCCCGTCTTCAAGGGTAAGCGAGTCATTCTCCAGGGGCGCGTCGCATTTTGCGCAGCTGGCGTTGACGGACATGCCGCAAACTTTGCATTCATAGGTTGCCATAGTGTCTCCTTGGTGATGATGGTTGTGCCTGACTGCTTTATCAGGAACGTCTTGCCCGAACTTCGCGCCGGCCTTTCAATGTAACGCATGTCCGGACCAGGATAAACATTAACCTGTCATGGGAAATGGCCGGATTAGGAAAGACGGCGCTCAGATCGCCGTCGGCGCCTGCAGGTTTTCCCGGGATGGCTTGAATCCGCGCTTGATTGCCTTGCTGTGTATCGCCGGTATCTCCAGGAGTTTTGACAGGATCCGGTACTTCAGGCTGTTGGGCCAAGTGTGCCATCTCTGGCCGACAAGGGTGTGCCCGTTTTCAGCTGCTGTCAACGCCAGGCCGTCACATCAATAAAGTCGCCCTCAAAAAACTCGATATCCGGTTGCCGGTTTTCCTGGATCGAAACCGTGCAGCCGGTGAACCGGGCATCGATATAACCATAAACAGCAATATTGATGCGGCCCCGGCGCTGTAATCGGCCGACCATTGCTCGTCCGGGGTTCCCGGCGTTGTCGCCACCAGCGTTCGTTGCCGCTTAATTCGTGAAGCATTTCGCGATAACCCGAGTCGAGATCAGTGCCTACGACCGCTTCATACAGCGAGCTGAAAAGATAGGTGTGATCCATCACAACGTTTCCCGATTGGTGCATTGAGCATTCTGGAAGTGTTCGCGCACATCTGTCGCGCAGGCAATTTGATGTTGTAGTGCTTCGATATGGTGCGTGAAGCCCTGCAGTGCACTGCCGCTGTGCGTGACCGTGCGGGAGGTGTGTTGGCGGGTTACTGTAACTGATTGATATGCATCATTTTCTGATACTGGCACGGTGATTGCAATTTTGAAAAATAAATAAAACCGGGAACGCCGTATCAAAACGAGCTTGCCGGGCCGGGGAACTGTTTCCGGGCATTGAAGGCAGTTTTTAATTGAAAAATAAGTGATGCCGGTTTTCCCGACGGCAAGGGAAGTTAAGGAAGTCAGAGTATGAAGAAAGAAAAACTGGTGTTAATCGGTAACGGCATGGCCGGCGTGCGAACGCTGGAAGAACTGGTAAAACTTGCGCCGGATCAATACGACATAACGGTAATCGGTGATGAGCCGCATACCAACTACAACCGAATCATGCTTTCCCCGGTACTCGCTGGCGACAAAGCCTTTGACGATATCATCTTGAATGACGCCAACTGGTACAGCGAAAACAATATCAGCCTGGTATCCGGTGATGCTGCGACCACTGTTAACCGCGTTACCCGAACCGTTATTACCCGCAGCGGTCTTGAAGCGCCTTACGATAGATTGTTAATCGCAACCGGCGCAAGGCCGTTCATTATCCCGGTGCCCGGACATGACAAGAAGGGGGTGATAGGTTTTCGTAACATCGCTGATGTTGAATACATGTTGTTATCTGCCAGATCATCGGGACATGCCATAGTCATCGGTGGCGGGCTTTTGGGTCTCGAAGCGGCAAACGGGCTTCTGAAATGTGGCATGCGGGTAACGGTGGTTCACCTTATGGGCAGCCTGATGGAACGCCAGCTTGATGAGCCGGCCGCAAGCCTGCTGAAGACGTCGCTGGAAGGTCGCGGCCTCGAATTCAAAATGGAGGCGCAAACCGCAGAGATCATCGGCAGCGATCATGTAGAAGGCATACGATTTTCTGACGGCTGCGAAGTCAAGGCTGATCTAGTGGTAATGGCTGCGGGTATTCGACCCAACTTTGAGATTGCCGAAGCCGCGGGAATTCACTGCGAGAAAGGCATTGTTGTGAACGATACCATGCAGACCTTTGACCCGCGTATTTATGCGGTGGGTGAATGCGTGCAGCATCGAGGAACGTGTTACGGCCTGGTTGCGCCGCTTTTTGAACAGGCTAGGGTAGCCGCCAATCACCTGGCCAATATCGGTATCTCGCGTTATGAAGGCTCCATTACCTCGACGAAGCTCAAGGTGACAGGAATCGAATTGTTCTCGGCTGGTCAATTCAACGAGGCTGATGGCGATGAAACCCTTGTGTTTAAGGATGAGGCATCAGGCATATACAAAAAGCTGGTATTGCGTGACAACCGCATAAAAGGAACCGTCATGTACGGCGATACCCTGGACGCCAGCTGGTATTTCCAGATGATGCGAGAGATGACGGATGTCGCCGCTTTCCGCCGAACTATCCTGTTCGGCCAGCATGATCTGGGTGATGCCGGCCACGGTGATGCCGCACGCATCGCACTGCTTGGTCCTGAGGCAGAGATCTGTGGATGCAATGGTGTCTGCAAGGGAGATATTGTTGATGCCATTGTCAAAAAAGGATTGTTCACGCTTGAAGAAGTGCGTGCCCATACCAAGGCATCAAGTTCGTGTGGATCGTGCACTGGCCTGGTGGAGTCAATCCTGGCCAGTACTGTTGGCGAGGGCTACAGCGCGACGCCAGGCAAAAAACCCATGTGCGCGTGCACGGAGCATAGTCACGACGAGGTTATTGCCTCGATCAGGAATTACAACCTGAAGAGCATGAACGCAGTTCGACATTTCTTTGAGTGGAAAACTCCTGATGGCTGCGCCAGTTGCCGGCCGGCCCTGAATTATTACCTGTTGGCCGCCTGGCCTGGTGAATATGCAGATGATGCGCAGTCACGTTTCATTAACGAGCGTGCACACGGCAATATCCAGAAAGACGGAACCTATTCTGTTGTGCCAAGAATGTTTGGTGGATTGTGCACGCCGTCGGACTTGCGTGCCATTGCTGATGCCTGTGACAAGTACATGGTACCGGAAATGAAAGTCACCGGTGGCCAGCGTATCGACTTGTTCGGCGTAAGGAAAGAAGACCTGCCGGCAATGTGGAAGGACCTGTCCGATGCCGGCCTGGTTTCGGGTCACGCCTATGGCAAGGCAATGCGAACGGTCAAAACCTGCGCTGGCAGCAACTGGTGTCGATTTGGTACCCAGAATTCGACTGGTCTCGGTGTAAAGCTCGAGAAGCTGACTTGGGGCTCGTGGATGCCGCACAAGTTCAAGCTGGCGGTATCCGGGTGTCCGCGCAACTGTGCCGAGGCTACGATCAAGGACTTTGGTGTGGTCTGTGTTGATTCCGGGTACGAGCTTCACGTCGGCGGCAACGGCGGCATCAAGGTGCGCGTCACTGACCTGTTGTGCAAGGTTGAGAACGAGGATCAGGTGCTCGAATACTGTGCTGCCTTTGTTCAGAAATACCGCGAGGAGGCCCGCTACCTGGAGCGTACCGCGCCCTGGATCGAGCGTGTCGGACTGGAGCATATCAAGGACGCATTGTTTGACGAGGATCAGCGCCGGGAGCTGGCTGCGCGGTTTGTGGAGTCACAGAAATATTCCCAGGTTGATCCATGGAAACAGCGCGCAGATGGAGCTGCGGCGCATGAATTTAACAAGATCGAAATCAGTGCAGCCTGATCGATATGCGAAGAAAACGAGGTGTTGAAGATGAAGAACTGGATAGATATTGCCGCGCTGGACGATATTCCAAAGCTGGGCGCACGCGTGGTGAAAACGGATACCGTTGATATCGCTGTATTCCGTACTGCCGCGGACGTCGTGTTTGCGCTCAAGGATGAATGTCCTCACCGAAAGGGTCCGTTGTCACAGGGTATCGTTCATGGCAATACAGTGACCTGTCCGTTGCATAACTGGAAGATAGACCTGGGTAGTGGTGAGGCAAAGGGGCCAGATGAGGGCTGTACCCACACCTACCCGGTACGCGTAGAGAATGGAAGGATCTTCCTTGGAGCGGAATTGCATGGGGAGGCGGTTTGACCAAAACATGTTTGTCGTTGTCTGTATTTTTGTCATGTTTATCGGAAATCATTTAACTGGATTGAAAAGGGATTAGTTATGTCTTATCTGGAACCTAGCGAATTTGTAAGCAAGATGGTGGATCAGGGTGAATCAAAAGTATACATGTCAACAAGGGATACTCTGATTCGCGCGTTTATGGCGGGAGCCATACTTGGCCTTGCCGCCGTGTTCGCCATTACCGTCGCGACAAAAACAGGGTCTCCCCTGGTTGGCGCGATACTTTTCCCGGTCGGGTTTATCATGCTGTACCTTATGAAGTTTGACCTGCTTACCGGCGTATTCACACTTGTGCCGTTAGCGTTAATAGACAAGCGCCCCGGGGTTACCTTCGGCCAGGTGATGCGAAACTGGGGACTTGTTTTTGTCGGCAACTTTGCCGGCGCGTTGGCAACGGCTTTCATGATGTCTTTCATCCTGACATACGGATACAGTACCGATGGCGGGGCGCTTGCCGAAAAAGTGGCAAAGATTGGCGAATCGCGAACCCTGGGTTATATGACTCACGGCGTCGATGGCTGGCTGACCATTTTTATTAGAGGCATGTTATGTAACTGGATGGTCTCCATGGGGGTTGTCGGCGCGATGATTTCCACTTCTGCCAGCGGCAAGATGATGGCCATGTGGATGCCGGTAATGCTGTTCTTCTTTATGGGTTTTGAGCATTCAATCGTGAACATGTTCCTGTTCCCGTTCTCCATGATCATGGGTGGGAATTTCACATTCACTGAATACATTCTGTGGAACGAGTTGCCGACCGCGCTGGGCAACCTGGTTGGTGGTTTCCTGCTCGTGGGATTGCCGTTGTACTACACCCATGTTCGTACCAGCCCTGATCGTGTGCTGAAACGGGCGGCCTGATCAATACAGGAAGATGCCAACCCCGGGTTGCGGGGTTGGCAACCAAACCATGTCCGCATCACTGAAAATTGCTGTTGGCCAGTATTCTGACAAGGGCCGAAAGCCGGTAAACCAGGATTTCCATGGTGTTACCATACCGGCGGAACCGTTGCTGGCGGCGAAGGGTATTGGTATTGCCATAGCCGATGGTATCAGCAGCAGTGAAGTCAGCCAGGAGGCAAGCCAGACCGCGGTGAAGGGATTTTTTGCGGATTATTACAGTACGCCGGAGTCCTGGTCCGTGAAATCGTCGGCACAGCGGGTGTTGTTTGCAACGAACTCCTGGCTTTATTCGCAGACGCGGAACGGACCGTATCGGTACGATATCAACCGTGGATATGTCTGCACATTCAGCGCATTGGTATTCAAGTCCAGGGCGGTGCATGTCTTTCATATCGGCGATGCGCGGATCTACCGGGTTAGTAACAATCGCCTCGAACCACTGACAGATGACCACCGCCTGCAGGTATCCCCGGAGCAAAGTTATTTGTCCAGGGCGCTGGGTATGCGCGATCGTGTTGATATAGACTATTCGTCACTGGATGTTGAGACCGGGGATACATTTATCCTGGCGACGGACGGGGTGTATGAATATGTTTCCGAATCGTTTGTTATTGAACAATTGCGGTGTCGGCCGGACAACCTCGACCTGGCTGCGCGACAGATAGCAGAAGAGGCGCTGCGAAAAGGCAGCAAGGATAACCTGACCATACAGGTTGCGCGCGTTGATCAATTGCCTGACCCGGGAATTAATGAACTTCACAAGCAGGTGTCAGCGCAACCGTTTGCCCCGGAACTTCGACCGAGGATGCAGTTTGATGGCTACGAAATTGCGCGCGAGCTGCACAGCAATCACCGCAGCCATGTATACCTGGCGACGGACACGGAAACCGGGGAGCGGGTCGCGCTCAAAGTGCCTTCCGTGAGCCTGAGAGCCGATCCATTCTTTCTCGAGAGTTTCCTGATGGAAGAGTGGGTTGCCCGGCGTGTTGAAAATGCCCATGTGCTGAAGCCGTGCAAGCTTACGAGAAAACGAAACTACTTGTACAGTGTAACCGAGTATATAGAAGGCTGTACGCTGGCACAGTGGATGAGGGACAATCCACAACCTGATGTGGAGCTGGTCAGGGGTATTGTCGAACAGATTGTACGTGGACTACAGGCGCTGCACAGGCAGGAAATGCTGCACCAGGATCTGCGCCCGGACAATATTATGATCGACCGCTCCGGTACCGTAAAATTAATTGATTTCGGATCAGTGCGGGTTGCCGGCGTTGCGGAAATCGCCATGACAACGGAGCGGCAACATATACTTGGTACTGCCCAGTACACGGCGCCGGAATATTTCCTGGGAGAGCCGGGTACGTTCCGGTCGGACCTGTTCTCCCTTGGCGTAATTGCCTACCAGATGCTGTCAGGCCGGTTACCCTATGGTGCGGCGGTGGCCAGGGCTGCCAGCCGTACGGCGCAACGCAAGCTGGCGTATCAGCCCATAGCAGGCGCAGACCACGGCATACCCGCCTGGATAGACGGCGCACTACGCAAGGCGGTCAGTATCGATCCCCTGACCCGGCATGATGTGCTGTCGGAGTTTGTACATGATTTGCGTCACCCCAATCCCCGATACCTGAGACAGGAACGCGCGCCGTTACTGGAACGAAACCCGGTGTTGTTCTGGCAGGGTGTGTCTTTGTGCCTTGCCTTGATGGTTATCTACCAGGTTGTTTCATGATGGCTTGCGTTTAATGCAACCGAAAGTTGTGGCGTTCCCGTTCTTACCTGGTCAATTGCAACCTGTTATTGCGATCCAGTCTTCCATGGTACCGGTAGTTGACGGGGTTCGATAACTCAACCTCGTTTCGACCGGTCTGCTGATTAATATTGTGAAGGTCCGTATGATCACCAAGAATTGTGCCATGATGATCGGTGATACGATGATCAAGTACGGGAGATACCGTTTTTTGCTTCTCAACGTA
This sequence comes from Gammaproteobacteria bacterium, assembly GCA_029880545.1. Taxonomy (NCBI): domain Bacteria; kingdom Pseudomonadati; phylum Pseudomonadota; class Gammaproteobacteria; species Gammaproteobacteria bacterium. The sequence continues at coordinate 101,435 of JAOUOD010000003.1, forward strand.
AGCGATAATTTCCTGGGGGCCTATCTTTCCGGTTTTTCTAACATCAATGGCGTCGGGGCTGTTTCTGAAAAACATATTGAATTCCGCCAATGAATATTGCCTGGCGTCATGGATGATTTCTGTCCCGACTTTCATGGAAACAATGCGTTCCGGGTGCGGCCTGCCAAAATCAACGGCGATTTCGATACCCGAGAAGCGCCACATGTAACCACCGATTTGTTGCAGGGGATCTGCGGATATGACGTTATCTATGGCGTCCTCAAACATTCGCCTCAGATCAGCACCGGTAAAACTCATGAGATATACTGGTGATTCTGTCGGTACAAGGTTATAGATATCCTCCACGGTAATGTTTCCCGGAAGTACGGATGCGCCGTATCGACCGGGTTGGGCGATACTGACATCCTGCATTGTGCGGGCGCGCAAGGCATCGGTGATCAGGTTGTCCGCCGTACTTTGCCAGGTGCCGCTTCGATAGAGCAGCGTCGTGGTTTCGGCGATCACGCGCTGGAGTTCCTTCTCGTAGGGTTCGCGTATCGCATGAATCATTCCTGCTATTTCCGGGTCTTCCCGTACAGAGTCGGCCAGGACAGGGAACAGGGTCTGGTGGAACGCCGTTACGCGTTTGTCGCGCACTTCCAGGTCAAGTTGTCCCAGGTATTTTCCGTGGGAGCCGCTTTGCACAATGATAACACTTCGATTTGACCTGCTGTTGAATACCAGGGTCGGCTTGTATAGCGTGTCGTGTGTGTGAGCACCGACAATGACATCAATGCCAGCCACCAGTTCAGCGTACCTGGTATCGGCCTTCCAGCCCATATGGGACAGCATAATCACGATGTCAACATCTTCGTCGTTGCGCAACCTGTCTATGTCATCCTGGATCTCGCTGACACGCAGCCCGAAACTCCACTGGGGGTGGTCGGTAACCCTGGCCATCCAGTGATAGGTCATGCCGATGATCCCGACTTTCAGGCCGTTGACAGTGCGAACGACGTAGGGCGATGTATTGGGGATAGCCGCTCGCTCACCCCAGTGCTGGTCGTAGATGTTGGCTATCAAAATCGGGAAGTTGGCAGCCGAATGCAGGCGGTGGATGGTTTCTTCATTGTAAAAGAAATCCACGTTGCCAGGAACCATGGCGTCGTAGCCCATGGCGTTCATCACCTCCACGACCGGGGTACCGGCAAGTCGAACTGGTATAACCGTGCCATGCCAGGTATCACCGCTGTCTACAAGCAGCGTCCTGTCCGGAAACTGTTTTCGCTGGCGTTTTACCAGCGTCGCGATGTGGGCAAATCCGCCGGCGCGTCCCTGGGTCCTGGCGCGATCGACAAACAGGTTATCACCTTCTTCCCGGTGGTACAGGGGGCTCAGGTAGCCATGGGTATCGTTTGTCCAGAGAATGCGTAGATGGGGTTCCGGTATCATGTGTGTGCAGGCAACTTGACCAAGAGTGGTCAGCCCAAGTATGAGAATACGCAGCGATTTATCATCCAAGGAAAATTTCATGAATATTGGCACCATATTTCACGCCACAATAATTCCAGTGCGCGGCGGAAAACTGTCGATAACTCGTGTTGTTATACAGTAAAAAAATTACACAGGAGCGGCAGATTGGCGTGGTGCTGCTCCTGTGCGAAGAACATGAAGCAAGCCAATAACACTCAGGGATGAACCAGCATGTAACCCTGGCTTGATAGTTCAAGCATACGGATTACGCCGCCTTCAACAACCTGAACGTTGTCATTAAGTACGGGCTTCTTTCCCGTTTTCTTTGCCATCTTCCTGATGGTCTTGTCGCATGCACTTATTGTGACCCCGCTTGTTTTCAGGCTTTGCACCCGTTCGGCGTTGGCGTTGTCCTTGAGTGCGAGCTTCAGACCGGGACCGAAGGCAACGATTTCTACATCAATTTTGTCCATGCCATAGTGTTTTTTAAGGTTGCTGGCAATGTTGAGCACCATAGCCTGTTTCTCGGGGCTGCCATCGCTTATCTGTAGCATGACCTTGTTTGTTGCCGAGAACGCCGGTGAGCCGAACATAGCCATTACTGAGAACAGCATGATAGCTTTCGTGATTGTTTTCATGGTCATCTCCATACTCCTTGTTGATTTGTCGTAAAAAACACGGTGAACGTCGCACTAAATATCTCCAAAATTCCTGTCGGGCACATTACCGGAATCACGGTTTTTGCCGGTTCTGCTTGCCGGGGATGATGACGCAGCGCTGTGCGGCATGTTTTGTATGTACCTGTTTATCTGGATGGGCACCGGCAGGTGTAACGGCAGCCCGAAGCAGGTTAATGAGATCAGGTCGTTCTTCGGCCGTAGCGCGCATTAACGCGGAGCAGCCGCTGTAATCAAGGCTGTAAATATTGGCGCCGGCGGACAGTAGTGCCTGGAGAATATCCCTGGGTGCCGTCAACGCCAGGTGCAGCGGCGTCGTGCCCGCGTTGTCGGCAATATTTGGCGACGCCCCGGCTGCGAGTAATGCCTGGATTGCGTTGGCATTCTGGTTGCGCACAGCATAAAGCAGCGCGGTACGGCCATGGATATCCCGTTGATTGATAAATTCCAGGCGCACCTGGCTGGCAGGCGCGTCCCGGGAAAGCAATGTCCTGAGCCGCTCGGTATCATTGCTTTGTGCCGCGGCATGCAAGGGGTAGGTATCGATCCTTTTTGCCGGGGCGGACGGAGATGCGGAGAAAATCAACACGGACAGCGCCAGCGTAACGATTAACTCCGGGTTTCGGTTGCGCGGTGTCATGGTGTGGCTCCCTGTGCCGATCCTTGCAATGGCCAAAGTCTGGCAACACGACGTCGGAATATCCCCGCGAAAGGCCGACGGGAACACAACGAAAAACAAACGGGAAAATTAATACTTAAAAACAGGAGCTTGTGTCAGCGCAATTCATACGCTGAACCGGAAGCAGTCTCCATGGGCGCGCCCAGGATGGTGAAGCAGGTCAGTCGGGAACCCCGGCCTCGCGCAGGTCCGACAGCAGCCGCTGGACGATATCGGGGCGCGAAAAAGGCAGGTTGTCGGAGATCGCGCGCAGGTTGATACCCGGGGTCAGCAGAACCAGTTCGGAGACAATCCAGCGGGAATCATCGAGCCTGTGCTGGTGCAAGTAGGACGACGCCAGCAGGATCTTGATCATGTAATGGTTGGGATTCCTGGAGTGCGCGGTTTCCAGTACCTCTACTGCCTTGTCATATTTTTTCTGCGTGTAATAGGCGATGGCATAGGCAACCAGGTATTCAAAAGAATAGTGGGGATTGAGGCTGATCGCCTTGTCGTTCAACCTGATCGCTTCCGCTGCCTGGCCGCGATGGCTCTTGATTAATGCCAGCAAACCGTAGCCATCGGCGTAGTTCGGAGCAATTTCTATGGATGTTGTCGCCGCCAGTTCGGCTTCATGAAATTCCCGTCGCGCAAGGTGCGCAAAGCCCAGGGCCCAGTGCGTCTGTGGTGTTGAATCATCCAGCTCAACGGCTTTCCTTGCCAGGATTAACGCGCGGTCGAGTGTTTCCATCGGTGTATCTGTCCAGCCATGGCGGTACCGGGCAACCAGGGCCACGGAAAGTGCTCCGTGGGCCCGGCCATAACCCGGATCCAGCTCAAGCGCCTTATAGTAGGCATCAATGGCCTGTTCAGTTGATTCGGCAGTCAGGATCTTGTACTGGCGCTGCCCCTCCATAAAATGGTCGTAAGCCGCCAGGTTGGCGGTGGATTTCCGGGCGAGGCGCTGTTTTTCCTTGCGCGTGAGTTTTACTGCCAGTGCGCTGACAATATTTCTTGTTACGTTATCCTGAACCGAAAAATACTCGTCTATCTTGCGGTCGTATCGCTCGGCCCACATGTTGAAACCGGTAGAAGTATCGATAAGCTGGGCGTTGATCCGCAAATTTCCGCCTTGCTTTTGTATACTGCCCTTTAGAACAAAGCGTACGTTCAGATCCGCGCCCACGCTTTTTGGCAGTACCATCTCATCCTTGTAGCGGAACGCGGTGTTGTTACCCAGTACCCTCAGGTTGGCCATGCGTGACAGGTCAGTGATTATGTCCTCGGTAATGCCGTCGGCAAGCGCCTCACCTTTCGGGTCATTGTTCAGGCTGACAAACGGAAGAACAATAATAGAGGGCACGTTTGACTCGGAATGGGTACCCGTTGTTCCGAACCAGGACAAGGTCAACGCCAGTCCTGCCGCCAGGGCGATGCCGAGAAGGGCAGGTGTCATTGATACCCGGATTTTGTACCAGGCCGTGGGTTCGCGTATGGATGGACCCGATCGGCTTTCGCGCTGAAGATCCATTTGCACGGGGGCGATGAGCTGGTAGCCTTTCTTGGGAACGGTGACAATATATTGAGGCTGTCTGGCATTATCCTGGAGCGCTTTCCTCAGCTTGATAACAGTGTTGGTGACAGCATCGTATCCTATCAGGGCGCCATGCCAGACATCGTGCTCAAGGGTTTCGCGTGATATCACTGATCCGGGATTGCCGGCGAGATACACCAGTACTTCCATGGCCTTGGGTTCCAGTCGTTCCGTGATCCCGTTCCGTGTTACCAGGCCTTCGGCAGGCGAAACGTCCCAGTCCCCGATCCGGAATACGTTGTTTATACTGTTATTCATGACTGTCCACCATCCCGACTGACTCTGTAGTCAGTAATCGCTTGATATATTCTGTCCTGATGAAGCAGGTACGATTTTCACGGTATGAGTAGGTTAATGAACTAACCCTTATTAGTTGGTACCATTATTTGATAATTATAGTACCATACTTTTCACAGCATGTTTTATTCCGGAAACGTCATGTTTCATGGCGTTTTTTCATTTATCGTACTGCCAGGTTGCTCTGGTGCAGAAGGAATCGACAGGACACCGGTTCGTTAGACAGCAGCGCTGAATGGTGTGCGCAGAATGCCGAGCAGGATATCAGTGTGCGCTTGACGGAGCCCGGTTGCCTGGCATGTCCGCATAATTATGGCACAATGACAGTGCGGCCAACATTGGAGGATAGGCCATGAAATCAGTTATCAAAGCCATATCGGCTGTAATCGTTGTAAGTGTATTCGCTATATCCGGATCATTGTCGGCGGCTGGTTTCAAAGACGGCGAAATAAAGCGGATTCATTACCCGCAGTGGTTTGTCAATGACCCGTTCTATGATCTGCAGGGTGCCACAGCGCAGGCGCAGGCATCCGGAAAACACGGAATCATGGTGCTGTTTACCACGCAGGGGTGTTCATATTGCAGTGTATTTATCAAGGTAAGCCTGGGGAACCCGGAAATCGCCGCCGAGGTTAAAAAGCACTTTGTGCCCGTGGGCATGGAAATTTTTGATGACGTCGATATGATCAGCCCGGCAGGAAATTCCTTGCCTATCAAAACCTGGGCCGGGGAGCAAGGCGTAGAGTTTTCGCCGACACTGCTGTTTTTTGATGATCAAGGGGAGCGTGCATTGCGGGTAATCGGTTACCAGTCTCCCGAGCGGTTCAGGGCGATCATGAAATACGTCACGCAGAAGCGGTATGCGAAAGAAACACTGGCGCAATATTTTGCAGCCCAGGCAAAACCAAAGCCGGCTGCTGCTGGTGCAGAGCTGAAACATGACCCGATGTTCATCAGCCCGCCCTACAACCTGGACGACCGGAAGAAAATTGAACTGCCCCTTATGATCCTGCTTGAGGAGCCCGGCTGCGATCAATGTGACAACTTCCACGATACCGTGCTGGCTGACGAGGAGGTTCGTGGCAGGCTTTCGCGGTTCGAAGTTGCCAGGCTGAATGTAACTGATGACCACTCTGTCGTGGTGACGCCGGAAGGCAGGAAAACCACCGCTGCAAAGTGGTACAAACAAACCGGTTTCAGCCGGGTACCGGCACTGCTGTTTTATAACGAGATCAACCGGGAGGTTTTGAGCACGGACGCCCTGGTCCAGAAAAACCGAATGCTTAACGCCGTGGATTTTGTTCTTCAGCGTGCCTATGAAAAGAACTGGACATACCAGATGTTCGCCAGGTCGCAATCACTGGAGCGGGCAAGGAAGCGTGCCGAGGGGCAGAACAAATGATCGATTAATGCAAGGGAACCGGCCGCGCAAAAAGGAATTTACTTTGAATCCCGACGCCGGAACCGGGAACCAGGAAACGACGGCACAAGTTCTGTCAAACAGGAATGATGTGGCTGAACCTGTTCGATTTCCTGTTGGATGTGTTAAATATTTAAAGTTGGTATCAGGGCCTGTCCCTGGCCAATACTCCAGGTCAAGGAAAAGCGGTGGCTCCTGGCCTGAAGACAATCAGCCAATCTTGCTCTGGTTCCCGATTCTGTTGGTGCCAGGCAACTCTATCCAGAAGGTGCTGCCTTGGCCCGGCATGCTGATAACGCCGATTTTTCCGTCCATCAATTCCACCAGGCTTTTGGAGATTACCAGGCCAATGCCTGCGCCTTCTACATTCACCGTGGGATTTAACCGGTGAAACGGTGAAAACAGGCTTTCAACCTGTGTATCGGTCATGCCTTCACCGTCGTCGGTAACGGATATTCTCAGGGTGTCGGGGGCAGTGAATTCTTGGGTAATGCGGACTTCTCCACCATCCCTGTTGTACTTGACAGCGTTGGACAACAGGTTGATCAGTACCTGTTTCAACCGGGAGAAGTCAGCCAGGACCTGGCATTGATGGCCGTTGGTGTTATCGACCACTGTGATGTGTCGGTGGTTCGCAAGTTGCCGTATTAACGGGAGACAGTCATCGATTATTTCGCCGACCGAAACCGGCTCCAGGAATACCTCCATTTTTCCGGATTCGATCTTGCCCAGATCCAGAATTTCATTAATTAGAAAAAGCAGATGATGTCCGGCCTTTAAAATCTCGTCGAGATTTTCCTGTTGCCCTTCATCGAGTCGGCCTTCTTCCAGGCCCAGGACCTGGGCAAAACCCAGTATTGCGTTCAGCGGTGTGCGTAATTCGTGGCTCATTCGGGACAGGAATTCGGATTTTACCTGGCTTGCCCTAACAGCCTCGTTTTTAGCAGCTTCCAGTTCCCGGGTCCTCTCGGCGACCCGATGTTCAAGCATCAGGTTGTGTGTCTCCAATAACTCCTGTTGTTGCTTTATTTGGCCGGAAGCCCAGTTGAGGGAGTTCATCAGTGCGCTAAGTTCCGAGGTTGTGCTGTGCAGGGTAATCGTGTTGCCCCGCCCTTGTGGCAGGTTTGCCGAGAAATCAGTCAAGACCGCTAGAGAGGCCAGCCGTAACCTGAGAAAAAAAATCGTGGTCAAGGATGTGACTAATAGTATTGATACTCCAATTGCGAGAATTTCCAGAATTATCTGGTATTTGAATGATTGTATATTGTCGTCGCCGGAGGTGATAGACATCCAGGCCACTATTTGCCCGGAAAAGGAGACCGGCACGCGGACTAACAGGCTGCCGTCCGACGTGTAATTTGCATGCTCGGTGTCAAAATCCGGGTCGGCGATTCCGTAGCGATACGTGGGAATCATGTTCCCGTCTTTTGATGCCTCCAGCTCGATTAGAACCAGGCCGCGGGGACTGAAAATTGTTATGAGATCGATTTCGTCAAGACCGCCAAGCGCAGACAATTGCTGTTCGACAACAACGTAATTGTTCTCGTAGACATCAAGATTGATAATCGTGGCGATACTCCTTGCCAATCCGGTTATTCGGACTGTTTTGGACGCCTCCGTATTTCGTACTTGCCGGTTATAGTCAATAAAGCCAATAACAACTATAGCGATCGTATAGGTCGCTATAAATATTAGTGTCAATTGTGTGCCAAGAGTGTACTTGCTCAGCTGATGATTCAAGGACATATCAATCAATGAGATCCTTGTACATATTTCGCACCAATGGCTCGATTTTCCTGTAATCCCGATTGTAGTCGGCGACAACCGGCTTCTGCAGCTTGATAGTTTTGAGAAGCTGTTTCCCGTTGTCACTTTTTTCCATGTTCAGGATGGCATTCTGAATTGTACGACGTATTTTTTCAGGTACCCCGGGATGTACCATAATGGGATGTGACTTCATGCCAGGTGTGACATATATGGTTTTCAGTTGATCCCTGAGCCTGACCTGTTCGCTCTCCAGTGTCCTTTTAATCCCGCCACCAGCGGATGCAGTTCCGATTAATACAGCGCGATAGGTATTGTCATGAGAGGCTGTATATACAGGGTTATAGGAAATCCCGAAGTCGGACTTGATTATAGATTGTATATACAGGGATGCCGCGAACGCATTTTTGTCAGGAAACGCGATGGTTTTTCCGGCGAGTTGCCTGATATCGGTAATACCGCTGTCTTTTTTAACGACGACTATTCCCTCGAGGAGCTTTCGCCCGCTTCGAATTATCGGTATATAGCCGTGCCTGATGTGTCCGACGACCCCGTACCCGGGATTGCCATAATAAAAATCGACGGCACCATGCCGAATATCTCTTTCAAAGTCATTTCGTTCCGTGTACACACGAAGTGAAATCGCAACACCGGTGCTTTCGGAAAGTTTTTGGACAAACGGCGTCCACTGTTGCGACGTAATCCGCGCGGCCAACTGGGGTGCCCGCGCAAATACCAGCTCTTCCTTGGCGGAAACTGTAAAAGCGGATATTAATAGACTGAGAATAACCAGAATTTTCATTTTTGATTTCCTGCGCCATCAGGCAGAACCGGGTAAAGAAACGGACTTTTATCAAATATTAATCATATATAGTGTATTTTTGCACAAAGATAAAAACCCGGCACTTAAGAAATGCGTTAACTATTGTGAATATATAGGTTTTAAAAAATGTGGAGATAGCCACCACCGTGAACCGAAGGACCGCCGCCATGTTGTATGGAATACGACAATTCACATTATAGATGGCAGATTGAATATATGGATCTACTGATAAAAAGCTGGTATGCACAAGCGCAACCAAAATACCGGCATTTTAGTCATTCAATAACAATCGGGTGACGGAGACGCCGGAAGCGAAGAACCAGGAAGGGAGTTCGTGGTAATACAGTTTTGTGTTTGACCGGTCTGGGTGGTTCTTTCGGGCTGCAAGAAGCACCTGTTGTCCGGAGCCAGTGATAATGAAACCGGGCGGAAGGCGCTTGTAGCCAGAACCTCGAGCAATAGCCTCAAGCGTGTCGCCGGATTTGTCCATGTGTCCAATGGAGAATCTCGCACAGAGACAAAAATGACACCGGCTCATAAGCCGGATCGGGAATTGTCATGTCTCGATTTTCATTACGGGCGGGGACAGTCATTATATTGCTACAACTTGTCTGGTTTGGCGGAAAATCCCTTGTTGTCCTTGCCTATAAGGTTGCACAAAATATTGCCAGGTTGGCGAACATTAGCGGTGTTTCTGTTACCGACCACGTTGCAGGCAGTAATTGAAACACCCGTGCCAAGGTTCAGCGTGTTGTCAGAACCAGTCACATTAAACGCGCTGATACTGGCGTCAATGTTTATGGTATTGCGGGAGCCGACAATATTCACAGCATCAATGTTGCTGTCGGCAAGGGTTATTGTCTGGCCTGACACGATCAGGTTTCGGGTATTGTCAGCAACTGAAGATGATGATGTGGTGGAGGTAAAGTGGTAGATCACCGCAGAAAGTGCAATCGCGACGGCCGCGATAGACAGTATTTTGATCATATGTAATTCTCCGAAAACCGTGATCGATTCAGCCTCGACAAGCCGTGGTGACGACTGCTGATTATGACACTTACTTTGAGTGTACGGGTTTAAAGGATCGCAATATAGGCTGTCAAACCAGAAGCAACCCCAGGGTCGGACTCCATTATCTGCTTTGGGTTGCCTCCTTGTGAACGGCATTAAGAATAGTGGAATTAGATAATTATAACAGCAATGTTAGCATGGTTTGAATATTGGCATTAATTGCTCTCTGATCTTCCTCACCATTTCGGACACGGTTATTTACAAAACCTGCAATTAGCTGCCACCCGATCAAAACGACACAAACGTGTGGTAATACAACGAGAGCAGCTACAGCCCGAAGCCAATCATCTGAACCGGGCCTTCAAGGCCCAACAGCCCAACCAGAAATGGGTCAGCGACATAACCTTCATTTTAATCTATGACAACTGCCTACAATTTAATTCCTAAGTGCCAAGTTATTTAGCAAAAAAATAAACCCAGGTCAGTCGGTTTCTCTCCAGGCCTTTACTACAAACTTATATCTACCGCTTACTTGTACAGACTCCATATAGTCGGTGGGCGCAGGCGGTATGGGCCCGATATAATCATGCTTTGTGACCTGGATCGATTTTCCTGAGGTTGTAGCATTTCTCTGTACTACTAAAGAGATTTCATCAGTCTCTGATACATCCCAGAATGAAGGCCCAATGGAGAACAGCCACAATTCAAAATGGGAGTCCTCGCCATCCGGTCCGGGTACAAGAGGAAACAATCCAATTATTCCTTCTTCGATTGTTATGGTGTACGTTCCAGACCATACGCTATTGTCCCATGCCGTATAAGTGAAACCGTACGTGCCTGGTTCAACAGAATATTGCTCCTGCAGTATAATGGTAGGCGGAATAGATGGATTGTTATCACTATAGCTTACCGGCGGTGCGACCCAGAAGAATGCGAGAAAGGCATCACCATCCTTTCCATCCTGGCAACCTGCCAACATTATGCCAATCAACGCGACGACAACTAGCGATTTCTTCATACGATGTCTCCGTAAAAGAGTCAGACTTTGGTGACTATATAAAATCATACTATAATAATGTTCATTCCTTTGCGATCAAAAATCCTATCTCGAAAAACCTTCCCGTTTGTCCTCGCCCGACCCAAGACCCGGATCAGCCAGAAAGCGGGGCAGCTTGTTCGAGCCCGAGTCGCGTATTTTGCGACCGGCGAGTTCCCCTAGAACCTCCTTCGGCGTTTCATTAGGGGCTTCCTGAACCAGCCCTGCTGGTTCTGGTGCTGACCGCGCTTTATCTGGCTGATGGGGCGAAGGGGAGGGTGTTTTGGACAGCCGGGTGTCCTTTCTTTTCGCCCCTTTTCTTTGGACAAGCAAAGAAAAGGGGCCTGCCGTTTGGGCGCGGAAGCCCATTATTAGCAGTTAAAAGACCGCCGGAGGCGGGCCAAATAATAATTTCCTGGATTCCCCTTTCCAGGGGAATGACGGGGAGTGAGACGGATTAATCAGGGGTCAGAGCTGCCATCTGCTCTGCAGCTGTCAGGTCTTACCCCGATTAATCGTAGAAAAAAGACAAAAAAATCCCCGGCAGGGCCGGGGTGTTTCAAATTCTCTAACCACAACGGGTATTTAGTTATTAGTATCCTTGCTAACGCGGCAGTAGCCTCAGCGGTTTTCGCGTTCGGCCTTGGCGCGCTGGGCCGCGGCCTCCGCTTCCAGGCGTGCCAATTCGCGGGTTTCTTCGGCGCGTTTTTTCAGGTGCGCTTCGCGGGCTTCGTGGGCGTTTTCTTTCTCATTGATGGTTTTTTCGCCGTAAAGCACTTGTCTCAGGAAGCGGACGCCGAAATCCAGCACAGCGACCTTGTCGGTCTTGAGTTGTTCGATCAGCTCCGGCTCCAGCTCGAATGAGCCCAGGAACTGGTCGCTGAGCACGAATTCCTGAAACTGGTCCACATTATAGCTGGCCATGAAGAATAGCTGCAGGCTTTGTTTGGACGGGGTGCCAATCGATGGTCCGGCTGATTTTTTCTTTAAAATCAACTGTCTCCAGCCACGTGTGTGCTCGTCGTAGACGTCAACCCCCTGTTCTGCGCGGTATTCGCCGACGCTCAGGGGGCGGTCTTCCTGGTGGCCCAGGCAGTGCTCCTCAGACACCAGGGCGTAGCTCTGCTCGTCGGTGGCAGCGTCCTTGTGCTTGATGGACAAGAGGCCCAGCGGGTAGTAGCGGCAGGCTGTAGGGCGATTCTCGTAGACGGAGCAGCCTTCTTCGGTCATGAACTGGCAGGCGGTACCGCCGTCGACGGGCCGGAATTTGACCCCGGGCATGCCCTGGGCGTCCATTTCGAAGGGAATGGTGTACTTGGGCAGGAATTCTGCCGAGCTCATTCCCAGGTGTTGCTGCAGCCGCAGGATGTCGTAGGGCGCCAGCGTGATATCGATGTTTTTGCAGCAGGCATTGAAGCAGGCAATGTCCTTGTGACAGCGAAAGCTCAGGCGGCTGTCGTCGGTCAGCATATTGGGCACGACCGGGCTCTGGTTGGGAGGATTCAGGTTATTGTCGCTCATAGTGAGTTCCTACTGCTGATAATTGGTACTGGGAAATCAATAACTTACAGGACTTCCGGTAGAGGAAAAAAAAGTCCGGGTACCGAAGTACCCGGACTCTTTCGTCTATATGGGGTTAAAACTTCACCCCACAAGCCCTTACTTGAACAGCTTGGACTTGTCGACCAGATCCACGTGAGCACGCTTGAAGCATGTCCACTTGTGGGTGTTGCGGTCGTAAATAGAGTTCACAAAGCACTTCCAGTTTTCTTCGTCCACGAAGTTCTTGTCGGTACGGTAGTAGAAACCGGGGTACCGAGACTCTTCACGGAACTGGATGTGTTTCATGTGAGCTTCCGCGGTCAGGATGCGGTGATAGTTTTCCCAGGCACGCAGCAGTTCATGCAGGTCCTTGGCACGCATCTTGGCGGCGTCTTCCTTCAGCATTTCCAGCTTTTCTTCAGCCACTGCGAGCATATGCTCGTTAGTGTTGTAGTAAGTGGCAACGCCGGCTACATATTCGTCCATGATCTTCTGCAGACGGAACTGCAGCATCTTTGGAGTGATGTAGTGGGGGTTAACGTCGATCGCGGTGGTGTAGTCCTTGAACTCCAGGAAGGTCTTGACCGGCTGGTAAACTTCTTCAACCAACTGCTCGGTAGAACGTTCCAGCTCAGGCTTCCAGTCCTTGTTGTCCATGCAGAACTTGACCATGGCCTTGGCAGCCAGGCGGCCTTCAGCGTGAGAACCTGAAGAGAACTTGTGACCAGAGGCGCCAACGCCGTCACCAGCGGTGAACAGACCCTTAATGGTGGTCATGGAGCGGTAGCCCCAGTTCCAGCCCTTCGGCAGGTGATCAGGAACACCGGCTTCAGACTCGTCGGTAGGAGCACCGACGTCAGTTGGGCCAGATACCCAGATACCGCAGCAACCGGAGTGAGAGCCCAGCAGGTAAGGTTCGGTAGGCATCAATTCTGAGTTCTTCTTCTCAGGTTCAATGTTTTCACCAACCCAGATACCACACTGACCAACGCACATGTCCAGGAAGTCTTCCCAGGCTTCAGCTTCAAGGTGCTTAACTTCGCGAGGAGAAAGGGTTTCTTTCAGGTTCGCAAGGGCGGTAACGGTGTCCATGTAGATAGGACCACGACCTTCCTTCATTTCCTTGAGCATCAGGTGGTTACGCAGACAAGAAGCAGGAACAGCAGCCTGACCATACGGAGGATAGTCGTTCAGCATTTCCTTGTTGCGATCCATGTACACTTCGCCGAAAGCGTTAGTGGCCTTGGCCTTGAACAGCAGGAACCATGCACCAACCGGACCGTAACCGTCCTTGAAACGGGCAGGTACGAAGCGGTTTTCCATCATGGTCAGTTCTGCTCCGGCCTGTGCGGCCATGGCATAGGTAGAACCTGCGTTCCATACCGGGTACCACGCACGACCCTGGCCTTCACCCACTGAACGCGGACGGAACAGGTTTACGCAACCACCGGCTGCCAGCAGGCAAGCCTTGAACTTGTAGACAAATACCTTGTGCTCACGAACTGAGAAACCGACGGCACCGGCGATGCGGCTCGGGTCGTTCTTGTCGTTGATCAGTTCTACGATGAAAACACGTTCCTGGATGTTGTCCACGCCCAGTGCCTTCTTCGCAGCTTCGGCTACGATCCACTTGTAGGATTCACCGTTGATCATGATCTGCCACTTACCGGAGCGTACGGGCTTGCCGCCGTCCTTCAGGGGAGTCATGCCCTTGGAACCGTCGTGACGCTCACCGTTCTCGTCGGTCTTCCAGATTGGCAGACCCCACTCTTCGAACAGGTGTACAGATTCGTCAACGTGGCGGCCCAGGTCATAAGCCAGGTCATCACGGGTGATACCCATCAGGTCGTTGGATACCATGCGGGCATAGTCCGCAGGATCCTGCTCGGAACCGATGTAGGTGTTGATAGCAGACAGACCCTGTGCAACCGCGCCAGAGCGATCCATAGCAGCCTTGTCTACCAGTTTGATTTTAAGGTCAGTGCCTTCTGCCCAGCGCATGATTTCAAATGCAGCGCCACAGCAGGCCATGCCTCCGCCGATAAGAAGAATGTCTACTTCTTCTTCGACGATTTCAGGATTACCAAATTCTCCTGCCATTTTCTTTTCCTCTCTTAAGCTAAAAGTTCAGGCTTACTTGCGGATCAGTTCGGCTGGATCGCCAGCGCGGTAACCGTTCTCGTTGTTGAAGAAGCCAGGCTCGTCGATCTTGGCCATGTCGGCAGCAGGCTTGCCTGCATAAGGATCGATGGAGCCTTCAGCAGTCGTACGGATCGGGAACTTGAAGCGCTTCAAGGTACCGTTGCGGAACTTGATGGTCCACATGATGGAGTCAGTACCGCGCAGAGGCTGTACGGAACCACCCAGGGGAACGATATCCGCATAGTGACGGGCTTCGATTGCGTTCTGAGGACAAATCTTCACGCAGCTGTAGCATTCCCAGCACTGTTCCGGTTCCTGGTTGTAGGACTTCATGGCGTGGCCGGTTTCAGAGCCATCCTTGTCCAGTTTCATGAGATCGTGCGGGCAGATGTACATGCAAGCGGTCTTGTCCTGACCCTTACATCCGTCGCATTTCTCGGTTCTAACAAAAGTAGGCATATCAGCCCTCCGTTTTATTTTCAGTTTTCAACGTTGAAAAATGGGGGTCTCCCCCAAATTGCATTTCTGCAATGCTTTCTGCCTGGCCGACCCCGGCTAGTGCTAGCCCGGGTCGGCTGGACAAAACCTGTAGCCGGAAGATTACTTGGCGGAGTGGCCTTTCAGCTCCACTTTCACCTTGTCTTCTTCCTTGATGCTGCCGTAGTACGCGCGCAGGATGGTCAGCACTTCCGGGCGTGAGAACTTGTCAGAGACTTCCCCGCCTTCGGACAGGGCATGACGCAGCTTGGTGCCGGATAGCAGGATGCGGTCTTCTGCGCTGTGTGGGCAGGTCTTCATGGAAGCCATGCCGTCACACTTGTTGCACCAGAAGGTCCAGTCGATCTTGAGCGGCTGGGTTTCCAGGGCATCTTTCGGAATCTCGTCAAAAATGTGGTGCGCGTCGAACGGGCCATAGTAGTCGCCGACACCGGCGTGGTCACGACCAACGATCTGGTGTGAACAGCCATAGTTTTGGCGGAACAGGGCATGTATCAGGGCTTCACGTGGACCGGCGTAACGCATGTCCAGCGGGTAGCCGGCCTGGATGACGGTGTTCGGAGCGAAATACTTGTCGATCAGGGTACCGATGGCGTTGGAACGCACGTCAGCCGGGATATCCCCAGGCTTCAGCTTGCCCAGCAGTGAGTGGATCAGAACGCCGTCCATGGTTTCGATGGCGATCTTGGCCAGGTATTCGTGTGAGCGGTGCATCGGGTTGCGGGTCTGGAACGCGGCAACGGTTGTCCAGCCACGTTTTTCGAATTCGGCGCGGGTCTGCATCGGTGTCATGAACTGGTCGCCGTACTGTTCCGGGAAACCGCCCAGGGACAGGACCTTGATCGGGCCGGCCAGGTTCACGTCGCCCTGTTCCATGACCATTTTTACGCCAGGATGATCCATTTCGGTGGTCTTGTAGACCATCATGCATTCGTGGGCTTTGTCGATGCTGTATTTTTCGGTGATGGTCATGGTGGCCATGATGGCACCGGTTTCACCGTCGACCAGGGCGATGTCGTCGCCGTCGTTCAGGCCGTTTGCATTGTCGGAATCAGTGGAGAGGGTAATCGGGATGGGCCAGAACAGGCCGTTTGCCATTTTGTAGCCGTCGCAGACGCCTTGCCAGTCGGCGTGGGTCATGAAGCCTTCCAGCGGGGTGAAACCGCCGATACCCATCATGATGACGTCGCCGGTTTCGCGGGAACTCATTTTGACCTGTTTCAGGCCCTTGGCGCGCTCCAGTTCTGCCTTGGCAGCATCACCTTCCAGCAACAGTGGCTTGAGTTCGCCGCCACCATGTGGCTTAACCAACTTGGACATCGTTTTAACCCCTTCCTAATATATTGTTCGAAATGTCTTGAGGCGCGAAACTTTAAAGCCAAAATAGGGGCAACACTAATTAGTATTACTGCGGTTGCGTATAAGTGTTCTTTATTTTGGAAAACTTGGCCTAATGCGCCAAAATGCGGCTGGTTGAGCCGGGAACGTTACTTGAAAAACCACTTAAAAAACAGCGAGTTACTAAATTTTTCGAGGTCTTAAGCTCGAAACGCCGAGCATCTTAACGCAGTTTCCCGGGGCGGGAAAGCACAAAGGAATTTTATGAGTATTTCAGTCAGGTTTTTTGCCAGCGTCCGAGAGCGGGTGGGGCGCAGCGAGGCGAATGTTGAGGTTCAGGGGGCAATACCTGTCACCGTTCTTTGGGATAAAGTAACCGGCATGACCCGGCCACCCAAGTTGCTGGTTGCCATCAACCAAGAGTACGTGGATTGGGAGGCAGTGGCCAGTGACGGCGACGAAGTCGGGTTCTTCCCGCCGGTCACCGGCGGTTAATCCTGAACAGGAATCACACATCACAATGAACCGGTTGTGCAGCTCATGGCCGATGTTCCGGCAGGAGAAATAATGGAAGTACGGGTGCAAGAGCGGGCCCTGGATCCGTGGCAGGAAGTCCAGGCATACCAGTCCCAACATGCAGAATTATTGGGTAAATTTGGTGCGACCACGATCTTTGTCGGCACCATGCGCGACTTTAACCAGGGCAAGGATGTCACCGAAATGCGCCTTGAGCATTACCCCGGCATGACCGAATCGCACCTGCAGAAAGTGACCAGTGAAGCCCTGGAAAAATGGGACGTGCTGGACGTGCTGGTGATTCACCGGGTCGGCTTGATGCGGCAGGGCGACCCCATCGTCCTGGTCGCGGCCTGGTCCGCCCACCGCGCCGATGCCTTCGCCGCCTGTCGTTATGTCATCGATGAGCTGAAAACCCGTGCACCGTTCTGGAAGCAGGAGTCCATTCCCGGGGGTGAAACCCGGTGGGTGGAGCCCGAGCAAGAGTAGCGCGGGCATTAACCGGGGATGATCATTGCTGCGGTGCAGATGGCGCCGGGTCGGCGGATTTTTCCGGTGCAGTGAGCTTCTCGGCTGCGGCCTGGCTGGCCTTGATCTCCCTGTACCGAACCAGTTCCTTGTTGTAGTGGGCCTCAATGTCTTTTTGTTCGACGCGCTTGGCGTCGATGGCGCCCTTGACGCGGTTGATCTGGCTTCGGGTGTGCTCCAGGCTGTCTTCTTCAACCTTTTGTTTTTGTTGCCGTTCCAGGGTCTTTTCCAGTGTCGTCAAGGTTTCCTTGTTGGCGGTGATGGAGTGTTCGACCTGGGCGATTTTCCGATCTCGAACGTAGATGATGTCTTTTTCATGACCATAGATTGAGAGCAGCAGGGCGTCTTGCCGGGCCTGTTCGGCCTCGGCTTTTTTGCGTTCTTCATCACGCTTTTGCTGTTCTTCAAGTACTTTCAGTTCCTCGACTGTTGGTGGTGCAGCGACTTCCCCGGTCTTGGTGCCATCGGTATTCATTTCAATGATCTTGGACTTGGCACAGGCTGCGGCCGCCCGGTCGCCGTAGTGCCACATCCCGTCCTCATCCTGGCATTTCTTGATCTTGGTGGCGCCCGCTTGACCTGCGAGAAGAAGCGATCCAAGCAATAACGTCAGCGTTAGGTTTTTCATGAGTGTTTTGTCCATAAGGCGTAATTATTTTCCAAAATAGTTAACCAGCAGGGATAATGTCAACATATTAGCATCGGATTGGGTGATTTTGAGCGATATTTTTCAGTATTTGGCGCTGTTCGTTGTCTCGCTGGTGGCCAACGCGTTTTCCGCCTTTGCCGGTGGCGGTGCCGGCCTGTTGCAGTTTCCGGTGTTGATTTTCCTCGGCCTGAATTTTGGTGTGGCCTTGGCCACGCACAAGATTGCCAGCGTTGCGCTTGGTCTGGGCGCGACCATTCGTCACTGGCGTGAAGGCAGCCTGGAGCGGAACATGGCCGTGTTCATCCTGGCCTGCGGTCTCCCCGGCGTGGTCCTGGGCGCGACCTACATTCTTGATGTGCCGGACCAATGGGCGCGATTGAGCCTCGGCGTGCTGACTATCGGGCTTGGTGTTTACTCCTACATAAACAGTGAGTTGGGTCTAGAGCATCGGCCCAGCAATCGCAACCAGCGCGGCTACATGGTTGGCGGTCTTGGCCTGTTCCTGATCGGCGTATTGAATGGATCGCTGACATCGGGCACCGGGCTGTTTTGCACGTTGTGGCTGGTACGCTGGTTTGGTCTCGATTATCGTCGCGCCGTCGCTTACACGTTGGTATTGGTCGGTATTTTCTGGAATGGAACCGGCGCCATCACCCTGACCTTGCTCGGCGAAGTAAAGTGGGACTGGCTGCCCGCATTGTTGCTGGGTTCGGTAATTGGTGGCTACCTCGGAGCACACTGGTCTATCGCCAAGGGTAACCGCTGGATTAAGCGTGTTTTCGAAGTGGTAACCGTCCTGGTGGGTTTGAAACTGGTATTTTAGTATGCAAATTGTGAACGCTATCATGCAAAACTTTGGCTAAAGGCGTATTATTGTCGCTTATGAACCCGAGTAATACGGGTAAAAAGGGAAATGGGGAACCGGAAAGCAAGGCAACCGGAAACAGGAGGTGCAAGATGCATCGCAGAACACTGGATTCAATACAAACCGTACCCGTCACGATCCAGCGTGATCGAATAGTCAAGGGCGATATTCGCGGCGAATGCAGCTACGTGATCCACGGTCGTGTTGTCGGTGATTCAGACCTGGATGGCGCAATTATGATTGCCGAGTCCGCGTTTTGGCTGGGCAACATCAATGCCGAAATGGTTGTTGTCAAAGGCAGGGTCAAAGGCAATATAGTTGCCAATAGCAAGATTGAGTTACGCCCTGGTTCGCAAGTAATGGGAAGCTTGTCGGCACCGTTTATTACTATCGCCGAGGGCGCCAACCTGGTGGGCGATATTGACGAAGTCAGTATGGTCACGCATTACACTGAAAGCCGTACCCATTAGCTGATCAAGTAGATTGTGGTGGTTCTGGCCGAAAACGCGCGCCGCCATAGCAATTTGCGGCAGGGCAAAAAAGATAACTAGCCGCCATACTCCTGGCGGTATTCACGAATGGCGGCGAGGTGTTCTTCTTGCCCGCCTTTTTGTTCCAGGTAGGTTTCCAGTGTCTTGAGGCTGACAATGTTGGCCACCTGGATATTGAACTTCTCTTCGACTTCCTTGACGGCTGCCAGCTTGCCGGCGCCGCGCTCCTGCCGATCCAGGGCAATGACCACGCCGGCCACCCTGGCGTCCATACCGCGAATGACATTGACCGCCTCGCCAATGGACAGGCCGGCAGAAATCACATCATCGATGATCATGACGCGACCTTCGAGTGGCGCACCAACAATAATGCCGCCCTCGGCATGCTGCTTGGCTTCCTTGCGATTGAAAGCAAACGGCACATCGCGATCGTGGTTGTTGGCCAGGGCAATGGCCGTGGCCGCCGCCAGCGGAATACCCTTGTAGGCTGGGCCATAGAGCATGTCGAACTCAATGCCGGAATCCAGTATGGCAGCCGCGTAGTACTCGCCAATGCGTGCCAGCATGGCGCCGGTATTGAACAGGCCTGCATTAAAAAAATACGGGCTAAGGCGACCGGATTTCAGCGTGAATTGGCCGAAGCGGATGACGTCGTGGCCAATGGCGAAGTCGAGAAATTCTTTTTCGTAGTCTTGCATGGGAGTGGAGCATACCGGAAATGGCTAACGGGAGACCAGTATGATTTACCGATACAGGTTTCAGGGTTGACGCCGGGATGCCGGGTTATTGGGTCTGCCGGGATGAATTCCGGCAAAGAAAAAGGCGGGCCACGGCCCGCCTTGCTGAAGATCTGTATATAAAGAGAATCAGTTTGTCAGGTTGATATATATCCGATTGGGCTGGGCGCCGCTGTTTCCTTCCAGCAAGTCGAGATCGCCATCGCCATCCAGGTCACCGAGCCCGGTGGCATATGTGGCGCTTACTCCCAGTGCCTGGCCGCTGTCGGTAAAGTTACCGCTGCCGTCATTAAGGTATACCCGGTTTGCGGAAAATCGGTTGCCAGCCACTATGTCCAAATCGCCATCACCGTCTACATCTCCGAGTGATACGGTCAAGGTGGAGTTTGCGCCCAGGGCCTGGCCGCTGTCGGTAAAGGTGCCGGTACCGTCATTAAGGTATATCCTGTTTGCTTCACCTGAGGAGTTTCCGGCAACCAGGTCCAGGTCGCCATCACTGTCCAAATCACCAAGCTCGACCGAATAGGTGGTGCTCGCTCCCAGGGCCTGGCCGCTGTCGGTAAAGGTGCCGGTACCGTCATTAAGGTATACCCGGTTGGCTTGACCGAGGTTGCCTGTCACGAGATCGAGATCGAGATCCCCGTCAACGTCGCCAAGAGTAACGGATGCCGTGGCGTTTGTTCCCAATGTCTGGCCGCTGTCAGTGAAGTTGCCCTGACCGTCATTAATCCAGACGAGGTTGGCTTGGCCATCGTTGCCTGTCACCAGGTCTGGATCGCCGTCGCCATCAACATCCCCAAGAGCGATGTCAAAGGTCTTGCTTGTTCCCAGTGACTGGCCGTTGTCAAAGAACCCTCCGCTGCCATCGCCCAGCAATACACGGTTGCCTTGGAGCCAGTTGCCTTCCACCAGGTCCAGGGTGCCATTGAAGTCGAGATCGGCAAGCGCAATCGCATGTGTCTGGTTGCTACCCAAAGATGCGCCAAGACTGAAGTTGCCCAGGCCATCGTTGAGATAGACACCGTTGGCCTGATTCCAGTTTCCGGTTACGAAGTCAAGATCGCCGTCGCCATCGACATCGCCGAGGCTGACAGAGTAGGTCTCGCTTGTCCCCATTGCCTGGCTGCCGTCGGTGAAGAAGCCGTTGCCGTTATTGATGAATACCTGGTTTGCCTGGTTGTAGTCAGCTGATACCACGTCGAGATCTCCATCACCGTCTATATCGACCACTATAGCCGAGAAGGTATCATTTGCCCCGAGTGCCTGACCGCTGTCGGTGAAGTTTCCTGCTCCATCATTGAAATAAATGCGGTTAGCTTGACCCCAATTGCCTTCGGTCAAATCAAGATCACCGTCTGCATCCAGGTCAGCGAGAACAACCGACCTGGAGTTGTTGCTGCCCAGCGATTGACCGCTATCGGTGAATGTGCCGGTTCCGTCATTGATGTAGAGACGATTGGTCAGTGTGGAGTTCCCTGTGACCAGGTCAAGGTCACCGTCTGAATCTACGTCGCCAAGACTGACGGCGGTGGTATTGTTGGTTCCCAGGGATTGACCACTGTCGGTAAAGGTGCCAGTTCCGTCATTAATGTAAACGCGGTTGCCCTGGTTATTGAAGTTCGCTGATACGAGGTCGAGATCCCCGTCTCCATCAATATCCCCGACCACTATCGCGTAGGTGTTATTTGATCCCAGTGCCTGTCCACTGTCAGTAAAAGTGCCGGTGCCGTCGTTGAAATACACCCGGTTAGCTTGACCATTATTTGCTGTTAGCAAGTCCAGGTCGCCATCACTATCAACATCGGCCAGAATAACATCCTGGGTGCCGTGAATTACACCCAGTGCCTGTCCACTGTCAGTAAAAGTGCCGGTGCCGTCGTTGAAATACACCCGATTTGGCAAGCCGTTGATGGCCACAGCCATATCCAGATCCCCATCGCCGTCCACATCACCCAATTCAATATCCAGGGTATTGTCGGCACTTAATGACTGCCCGCTGTCTATGTAGCTGCCTCTGCCATCATTAAGAAGAACCGCGTCAGCCTGTCCAAGCCTGCTTTCTATCAGGTCAGGATTTCCATCACCGTCGACATCACCAAATGTCAGAGAAGTCGAGGCGTATGTACCCGCCATCGGGTTATGAAATATGCCCGCTAAATGATCCCGGGTGATGACACAGACAACCGTGACATTGGTAATATTGCTGTTGCTGATGGTGCCGGTGCCATTGGCGATGGCGCAGGACTGCTTGGGCCAGGCCGGTTGCGTCAGCACGGAAACATCAAACGTGCTGCCATCGGCTATATCGGTAGCAAAGGTAAATGCGCCATTGGCGGATACGGTCAGGTCATCACCAGCGTTATTCTGCAAGATCACGCGGTTACCCGGTTCCAGGCCAGTGATAGCACCACCAAGCGTGAAATTATTGACACAAGCCACTGCGACATTTGTCACATTGGATCCGCTTACCGTGCCGCTGCCGTTGGTCACCGTACAAGTCTGATTCGGTGCGGTTGGTTGAGTCAGTACTGTAACATTGTAGCTGCCACCGTCAGTGACGGCAGTTGGCAGGGTAAAGTTGCCATTAGCCGCGACGGTTAAATCGTCTCCGCCATTGTTTTGCAACACCACGTTGTTGCCCGTAGCCAGTCCCGATACGGTACCACCAATCATGTAAGTAGTGGTGATACAGGTAATTGTGATATCGGTAACATCGGCACCACTGATCGTGCCGGTGCCATTGGTAACTGCGCAGGCCTGGTTCGGTGTAGTCGGTTGAGTCAGTACCGTTACATCATAAGCGCTGCCATCAGGAACTGCAGCCGCGAACTGGAAAGCGCCGTTGGCAGACACAGTGACAGCAACAACGCCGTTATTTTCCAGTACAACAGTATTGCCTGTTGCCAACCCGCTTACCGTGCCGCCGATAGTGTAGGTAGTGGTCACGCAACTGACTGTAACGGTGATATCAAAGTTAATGATGGTGCCGCTGCCATTGCTGACCGTGCATACCTGGTTCGGGGTGGTCGGTTGTGTAAGTACCGTCACGGCATAGGTGTCGCCAGAGACGAGAGCTGTGGCGAAGGCGTGCGTGCCATCAGTATTCACCGTCAGGTTGTCGCCACTGTTGTTCTGTAGCACCACGCTGTTCCCGGCAGCCAGGCCGCTGACGATGCTGCTCACGGTGTAAGTGTTGGTCACACAGTTCACGGCAATGCTGGTGATATCGGCACCACTGATCGTGCCGGTGCCATTGGCCACTGTACAGGTCTGCCCAAAGGGCTGGACCAGTATGGTAACGTCATAACTTGTTCCATCGGCAACTGGCGTGCCGAACTGGAAGGCGCCATCGGCAAACACCGTCCAGCTGTCTCCACCGTTGTTTTGTAATACTACGGTATTGCCTGTTGCCAACCCGCTTACCGTGCCGCCGATAGTGTAGGTAGTGGTCACGCAACTGACTGTAACGGTGATATCAAAGTTAATGATGGTGCCGCTGCCATTGCTGACCGTGCATACCTGGTTCGGGGTGGTCGGTTGTGTAAGTACCGTCACGGCATAGGTGTCGCCAGAGACGAGAGCTGTGGCGAAGGCGTGCGTGCCATCAGTATTCACCGTCAGGTTGTCGCCACTGTTGTTCTGTAGCACCACGCTGTTCCCGGCAGCCAGGCCGCTGACGATGCTGCTCACGGTGTAAGTGTTGGTCACACAGTTCACGGCAATGCTGGTGATATCGGCACCACTGATCGTGCCGGTGCCATTGGCCACTGTACAGGTCTGCCCAAAGGGCTGGACCAGTATGGTAACGTCATAACTTGTTCCATCGGCAACTGGCGTGCCGAACTGGAAGGCGCCATCGGCAAACACCGTCCAGCTGTCTCCACCGTTGTTTTGTAATACTACGGTATTGCCTGTTGCCAACCCGCTTACCGTGCCGCCGATAGTGTAGGTAGCCGGTAGTACCGGCGCGCCACCACCGCCACCACCGCCACCACAGCCGGCAAGCCAGGCAACAAGTGAAATGAAGAGTGTGGTTTTCAGAACGGCGGCAACGATGCGCACTAGGGTTCCCCTTTCGCGGTATTATTGGGTTGGCCACAAATAAAACGCCGGGCAGGAAAACCTGCCTGGCAGTATGACTCGTTTAATTGTCGCCAAGCCCCGATTGGGGAAACTGCAATAAATATTATTATTCTGAAGGCCTGTTGATACCACAGGGTATTTGCTGCACAGGCACATGCTCGAACTAGGATAGCCAAAGTCGCCGGGCGCGGCAACCCGGGTTTTTGTTTCAGGCAGAAGAGCGGGATTTTTCCCGCGTGAGAGATCTGTGCAGCAGCAAGGGTCAGGCCGAGCATGGCCACGAAACTGCTCTTCAATGTGGTCTGCTGGTGAGTGCGTAGCGCTATAATTCATGCTTGTTTTCTAGTACCTTCGCCCCATGAGAGTGATATCAGCAAATTTGAACGGCATCCGGGCGGCCCATAAGAAGGGCTTTTTTCAGTGGCTGGCACGGCAGAAGGCCGACGTGGTCTGCATCCAGGAGACCAAGGCCCAGGTGCACCAGTTGACTGCCGAGATGCTGGAGCCGAAGGGGTTTTACGGCTATTTCCACGACGCCGAGAAGAAGGGCTACAGTGGTGTCGCTATTTACAGCAAACTGCAGCCGGATAATGTGCGCATTGGCCTGGAGTTGCCGGAATGGGATGCCGAGGGGCGTTACATCCAGGTGGATTTTGGCGAGCTGAGCATTGCCTCAATCTATGTGCCATCCGGTTCCAGCGGTGATGTGCGGCAGGAAGCCAAGTTTCGTTTTATGGATGAGTTCACCCCGGTCATGCAAGACATGAAGGCCAGCGGTCGTGAATTCATTCTTTGCGGCGACTGGAACATTGTTCATAAAGAGATCGATATCAGGAACTGGAAAAGCAACCAGAAGAACTCGGGTTGCTTGCCGGAAGAACGCGCCTGGCTGACAAAGTTGTTTGATGAGATGGGCTGGGTGGACGTGTTTCGTGTCGTCAACCGGAAACCGGACCAGTATACCTGGTGGTCCAACCGTGGTAATGCCCGGGCCAATAATGTGGGGTGGCGCATTGATTACCATATCGCCACGCCCGGTATTGCCAAAAAGGCAACAAAGGATCGCATCTACAAAGACAACTGGTTCTCCGATCATGCGCCGCTGATTATTGATTACGACTACGACCTGGAAGGAAACTGATTGACGGCGACAGTATCCAGTTGGCGGGAGGCGCTGTCGGTTTATACCCGGCCACGCGTTGTTGGCATGTTCTTTCTTGGTTTTGTGGCCGGGCTGCCGTTTCCCCTTGTATTTACAACGCTGTCTACCTGGCTGCGTGATGTGGGCGTTGAGCGCAGCACGATCGGCTTCTTCGCCTGGATAGGCATCAGCTATTCCATCAAGGTGTTCTGGTCACCGGTAGTGGACCGGGTACCGATCCCGTTTTTCACGCGCGTGATGGGCAAGCGCCGGTCATGGATGTTACTGGCGCAGCTGTTCATTATTCTTGGCTTGACCGGCATGGCATTGACCAACCCGACGCAGCATATCGTAACCATGGCGTTGTTTGCCTTGCTGGTGGCGTTTGCTTCGGCCACCCAGGACGTGGCCATTGATGCTTATCGTATCGAGGCGGTAGAAGCAGAGTACCAGGGCGCCATGGCGGCCATGTACCAGAGTGGCTGGCGCGTGGCCGCCGCGTTGGTTGGTGGCGCAGGCGCCTTGTATATTGCGGAATATGCGTCGTGGCAGAGCAGTTACCTGGTTATGGCTGCCAGCATCATAGTGGGTATTGTTACTGTGTTGGTTATTCGCGAGCCTGAACACAAGGTCGGTTCAAACATGGCCGCCGACGAGCAGCGTGTTATTGATTACCTTGAGCGGGCGGCGCATGTGCCGGGTGTTATTCGCAGGCCGGTTGCCTGGTTCATCGGTGCTGTTGTATGCCCGTTTACCGATTTTTTCAAACGTAACGGGAAATGGGCGCTGACCATTTTGCTGTTTATTGGCATTTATCGCATCAGTGACATTGTGCTGGCCAACATGGCTTACCCGTTTTATATCGACATGGGCTACAGCAAGCCGGAGATTGCCAATATTGCCAAGTTGTTCGGCTTTGCCATGGCGGTGGGCGGCGCCTTTGTCGGTGGTGCGCTGGTAGTGCGTTACGGCATCATGCGCATACTGTTGCTGGGCGCGATACTGGTGGCAATTACCAACCTGTTTTATGCGCAACTGGCAGTCATGGATAAAAGTCTCGCCGGCCTTGCCTTTGTCATCAGTGCCGATAATTTTTCCGGTGGCCTTGCCGGGTCGGCATTCATCGCCTACCTGTCGCGCCTGACCAACTCGGCGTATACAGCAACCCAGTACGCGCTGTTCAGTTCCCTGATGACGCTTGGACCAAAGTTTGTCTCGGGATTCTCCGGGGTGATTGTTGATGGCTTTGGCTATGTCAGCTTCTTTGTCTACGCGGCAGTCATGGGCATCCCGGCGATACTGATGGTGACGGTGCTGGCCAAAAACGAGTCCCCTGACGGTCGCTGAAAAGAAAGTCATCGTATTTTCAAACAAGTACTTGTGGATGAAACTTGAGGTAAATACTGCCCGGCTTGCAGGCGTTTGCTATTGCTCGTATATTGACCCGCATAAATACATTATAAAAACCTGATATGGCAGCGCTACCATAAATAAAGATATCGCTAATGCTGCCTGTTTTTATCGCTAGCGAGGGAGCATGGCGTGACCGAATCTGCAGTAATCAGTTCGGGGTTTCCCGAACAGTATTCCCGTATCAATGATCCTGTCTGGAAGCAAGTCTCTGCTTCGGCGCGACCCTATTTTATTCCGGCCGGAACCGTGATTAATGCCGGCGATGGAAACAGTCCCGGTTTTATGGTGCTGTCTGCCGGAGCGGTCAGGGTAATGGCAACATCGGAAGAGGGGCGTGAAATCCTGTTGTACAGAATCAGGCCGGGTGATGTCTGTGTGCTGGCATTGGCCGAGTTGATTGACCAACGGCCTGGCGGTATCAAGGCGATAATCGAGCAGGATGTATCGGCCATCAGTATGTCCCACGAGCAGTTTCAATACGCGTTTTCAGGATCTAATGATTTCAGAAACATCATGTTGTTGACTATTGCCAGGCGTCTTAACGAGATGACCACCCTGATCAAGGATCTTGCCTTTGAGCGGCTGGATCGACGTATTGCCCGCACATTGCTGGAAAAGGTGGAAGAAACCGGATCAACCGTTCTGCAACTTACACACCAGGACCTGGCCCACCATCTTGGTTCAACGCGCGAAGTCATTAGCCGAATTCTGAAGGAGCACGAGAAAGTCTGCGGCTGCATTCGCATGGGTCGCGGCATTATTGAAATCGTTGATCTCGACGCTATTCGCGCGGTCGCTGAATAACGCCAACAATCTCCCTTTCCTCATAAAACCCTGCTTTTTTAGTGTAACCAAAATCACACAAGCTTAGTGATTATCGTTACAGACAAGAACCTTGGCTGATCGCTAATCTCATTCCCGCATCAACCAGACCTATACGCATATAAGACAATCAGACCGGTTGTGGTTGGCGCCGCCCGTGATCCACGGGTGATAACTATAAAACCAAAGGGATTTGCGGCTGTACGACTTGATCACGTGCAGCCCTTGGGGTCGGGAAAACACGGTTTGTAACCTTCACTAGAGTGTATTGAGGAGATCAATCATATGAAACGGCGCGAATTTCTCCGTAACGGGGCCGCGGGCGCTGCAGCATTCAGCATGTCTGGCATGACCACGCTATTGCCACGCAAGGCGAACGCTGCAGTAACAGTCAATCTCACGGCCGAGGGCGCAACCCGGACACTGGTAGACGGGACATCGGTATTTGTCTGGCGTTTCCGTGACAACAATGGCACGGGACCGGGTGCGTTGACGTCCGGCCTTGTTGTGCAGGAAGGCCAGGCTGTTACGGTCAATGTCAGCAATGCACTGGATCGCAATATCAATTTTGTCATCCCGGGAGTGCTGGAAGGCACCAGTTCAGTATCGCCGGGAAGCTCCCGCAGCTACAGCTTCACGGCGCCGGCGGCGGGAAGTTATTTTTATACCGACAGTCGCAACGGCGAAATCGGTCGTGCCATGGGTCTTGCCGGGCCGATGGTGGTGATGCCGTCCGATGGCAGCCAACGACTGTATCGCGGCGGCCCGTCTTTTGATCGCCAATACACGCTGGTGCTCAACGAGTTGGATGATCGCCTGAATGCCGCAGTTGCGGCCGGTGGCAGCTACAACATGGCCAACTACGAGCCCAATTACTTTTTCGTCAATGGCATGAGTTACCCCGATACATCCGCCGATGCGGATACGGTGGTTTCCATGCGAACCGGTGATGATGTGGCAATTCGTTTCATTAATGTCGGTGCCATTACCAATCCAATGCATTTCCATGGTTACCACGTGAACATCGCTACACGCAACCGTGTGCCCGATACGCTTATGGGCGAGAAGGACACGGTGCTGGTGAACGTGGGCGAGTGCGTTGATGTGATGTTGCCGGTAAAGCAGAACGGCAAGTATCCATTGCACACGCACTATGTCCCCGGGGTGACTGCTGATGGCACGTATGCCAACGGCGCATTGATCATTATGTCGGCTGCCTGAGGCGGTCGAACTGAACGTATTGGAGGTTTGTTATGTTTAGCTATTTAAATTCTGTTCCCATGGGACGTATGGGTGGCGGTGGTGGCGGAGGCGGTGGTGGCGCCGGCTCAACCGGCGGTGGCCGCACGTTTACATTTCTTGGTCCCAATAATGCCACGGTCGGCGTCAATATGAATGGTTCGGCAACCATGGCTGATGGCAGGACAATCAGCACCTGGTATTTTGGCAGTGGTTTTAACGGTGATCGCACCGTGCCAAGCCCGGTCATCGAAGGTGTCCAGGGCCAGACTGTAAACGTCACGCTTAATTCCATGATGGAGCATACCATTCACTTGCATGGTCTCGATGTGAACCAGGCCAATGACGGCGTACCGGCGACCTCTGGATCGGTTGGTATGGGACAGGCGCTGGGTACATCTTATACCTATACATTCACTGCACCCCATGCCGGTACCTATATGTACCACTGTCATGTGGATACGGTGCTGCATTTTGAAATGGGCATGTACGGTACTGTTATCATTCGCCCGAGTGATGGCTCAACCAACAAGGCATGGAATAACGGACCGACGTTTGACAAGGAGTACATCTGGCACCTGCATACCTTCGACAGCACCTGGCACGGTGGTGGCGGTATGGGTGGTGGCGGTATGGGTGGTGGCATGGCTACCGGCGCACCGACTGCGCGTCATCGCCCGGATTACTTCATGATTAACGGACGCGATGGGGGCAATACGCTGAACGATACGACAACAGCCATACGTGCTGCTGCCGGCAAGAAGGTGCTGATTCGTGCAACCGGTGTCGGATACCAGCCGGCCGTGGTTCGCCTCGGCGGCCTGGCATTTGATGTCATCGCCTCTGACGGCCGGCCCTTGCCGAACCCGATACGAACAACGTCACAGTTAATTGCCCCGGGTGAGCGTTATGATCTGCTCCTGACCATGCCCAGTAGCGGCACGCGCACCGCGACCGTGGACTATTACGATATTCGTCGAGGCGGAATCCTCGGTAGCGCATCAACCAGTATTACCGTGGGCTGATCACGGATTGCACGATGTGCGCTTCGAGGGCGTACGGAAAAGGCCGGGGTGACCCGGCCTTATTCTTTGGTAAATGCGGCGACTGTTATTTTTTCCGGAAACGATACAGCGCCACTTCGCCCAGCAGGTTTGGCAATATTTTTAAACCAAAACTGCCGCGGTGACTGTGATCCACGGCCTGGCGTTCCAGTATGCGAAAGCCCAGCCGGTCACAAAGCCGTTCAAAGTCGCTGAGCGTGCACAAGTGGATATTGGGCGTGTTGTACCACTCGTTGGGCAGGGATCGCGTTACCGGCATGTGGCCACCGAATACCAGGTTCAGCCGTGACTTCCAGTGACCGAAGTTGGGAAAGGTGACAATGCCTTCATTGCCAACGCGCATCATTTCCTTGAGCAGCAAGTCAGGCCGATGCATGGCCTGCAGCGTCATGGACAGGATGACATGGTCAAACGAGTCTTCATCGAACTCCGCCAGGCCAAGGTTAAGATCCATCTGGATAATATTGATGCCATGACTGATGCATTGCACCACGTCGCTGTCGGCGATATCGACACCATAACCGTTCACACCCTTGGTTTGCAGCAAGTGGTGCATGAGCGTGCCATCACCACAGCCGAGATCCAGTACCCGGCTTTCCGGCTTGATCCAGTCGGCAATGATCGCCAGGTCAGGTCGTTGGGCAAGCAGGTTCATTGTGCTGCTCCCTTCGCGGATTCCCTGGCGACGCGTTTCATGTAGGCATCAAATACGGCCACGTATTGCGGAATCTTCATCAGGAAAGCGTCATGCCCGTGTATGGCATCCACCTCGGCATAGCTGACATTAAGATCGTTGTCATGAACGGCCTTGACGATCTCTCGGGAACGCGACGGCGCGAAGCGCCAGTCACTGCTGAAGGAAACAACCAGAAAGTCGGCCCTGGCGGTGGACAGGGCGCGAGTGAGATCGCCATCGCATGTCGCCGCCGGGTCAAAGTAATCCAGCACCTTGGTCATCAGCAGGTAAGTATTGGCATCGAAGCGACCAACAAAGCTGTCGGCCTGGTAGCGCAGATAGCTTTCTACCTGGAACTCGACATCGAAGTCGAAGTCGATCTTGCCGTCGCGCAGGTCGCGACCAAACTTCTCGCGCATCATGTCGTCAGAAAGGTAGGTAATATGGCCAAGCATGCGGGCAATGCGCAGGCCGCGTGCGGGTTCGGTACCCTGCTCGCTGTAGCGGCCGTCATGAAAATCGGGATCGGTACGAATCGCCTGGCGCGCGACTTCGTTGAAGGCAATATTCTGTGCGGTCAGTTTTGGTGCTGATGCTACAACCACGGCATGACGCAGGCGATCAGGATAATCAATAGCCCATTGCAGTACCTGCATGCCGCCGAGACTGCCACCGATTACCGCGGCCCATTGTTCGATACCCAGCAGATCGGCAAGCCTTGCCTGGCTTTCGACCCAGTCTTTCACTGTAACAATGGGGAAGTCCGGTCCAAAAGGTTTGCCGGTTTTCGGGTTAATGCTTGATGGCCCGCTGGAGCCTGCACAGCCGCCAAGATTGTTGAGCCCGACGACGAAGAAGTTGTTGGTATCAATGGGTTTGCCCGGGCCAACGAAGTTTTCCCACCAGCCGGGCTTCTTGTCTTCAGTGGAATGATAACCGGCGACGTGGTGATCGCTGCTGAGCGCATGACAA
The DNA here is from genome assembly GCA_029880545.1 of Gammaproteobacteria bacterium. NCBI lineage: Bacteria > Pseudomonadati > Pseudomonadota > Gammaproteobacteria > Gammaproteobacteria bacterium. Next base: position 132,883 of record JAOUOD010000003.1, read on the forward strand.
ATCAGGACGGCATTGGTTTTGTCGGTGTTGAGTTGGCCATAGGTTTCATAGACCAGGTCATAGCCGTCAAGCACACCGCCACTGACCAGTTGCAATGGTTCGATGAAAGTGGCGGTCTTGGGTGTTACCAATCCGACTGAGTCGGCGGGAATGGTTTCCGGCATCAACGGGCTCGTCCAGTCAGGTGTATTACCGTTTACAATGGCCGGAGTTAACCACGCGGACAGATAGCTGTAAACCGCGAACCCGGGGCTGGCTGGCGCACTCCCGGCTACCAGGTAGCCGGGGCATTCAGCTCAGATGTTCCGGTTTGCTGAGGAAAACGTGCTGGTTGATCTTGTCCCGAATATAGGCGGTAGTTCGTTGCTGGGACTCCAGGTCGACCCGGGTTTCTTCCAGCTCGGCAATGCTTTCATCCAGCGAGCCTTGCTGCACGGAAATCTGGCGCAGGTTCTGGGTGCGCTGGTCGATCATTTCCTTGTGCTCCTGGATCTGGGCAATAACCGGGTCCATGATGGATTTGTACCAGACTTTTACGTCATCGTTACACTGGCTGAACGTGTTGCGCGCGTGACTGACCATGCTGATGAAGAACCGCTTGATCACAAAATGCTGTTCCATCATCACCATAATGGTGCTGTTTCGGAATGCCTCGGCTTCACGGTAAAGCCGGGAAAGCTCATTGAGATATGGCCGAAGCGAGAAGTTTTGTGACTTCAGCTTGGCCAGGCCATGCTCGACCTGGAAGCTGTTGTAAATACCCTCTACTACTTCCTTGATGGCGTGGGCCTGCTTGTTCACTTCCTGCATGGTTTCGACGGCGCCATCAAAAAAGGTTTTCATGCCGATTTTCAGGCCGTGGGTTGTCCAGGATTCGTGCATATCCTTTCGGGTCTGGGATATGAGCCGGTCGAATGCCTTGAGACTGAGCGGTTGCGCCAGTACCCGCATCTGTTCTTTCAGCTTGACCTGGGCCTTGTTGAAGTTCGCGATTTTCTTGTCGTAGGCTCGTTGTTCTTCGCGCGCCTCTTCGATCATCTCCTGGATCGTGTGCTGGTTCTTGCCGCGCAGGCCTTTTAATTCCTGCAGTTGGTCGTTGATGGAAGAGAGTCGGTTGGCAACCATGGACGAAGTGTTTTCCACCATACTGCCGACCTGGTGCACAATCTTGTCGTGTACCAGGGCCTGCTTGTAGGGGATGATTTCCCTGGTGAGCTTGTGCTCCAGTTCACGCAGTCCACTTTGGCCGAGCAGGTTGCTGTCACCCTTGATTTTGCCAATCAGTCCCTTGAGCGCAGATACCGGGAATACCTGGCTCTTGGTAATGCCCAGTGCCTGGGCGGTTTCCTGCATTTGCCTGGAAATGGTTGCCTGGACAACCGCATCACCGCGCAGTTCATCCCAGAGCGTATCGACCTTGTTCAGTACGACGATGCGCCGGGTTTCGTTGCCATCGGTCGCCGGTTTGACATAGCTGTTCCAGATTTCAAGGTCAGACTTGGTTACGCCCTGGTCTGCCGACAGTACAAACAATACCGCGTGCGCATTGGGCAGCATGTTCAGAGTAAGCTCCGGTTCCGAACCCAGCGAGTTCAGGCCCGGCGTATCCAGTACGACCAGCCCTTTTTGCAGTAACGGGTGCGGATAGTTGACGATTGCATGGCGCCAAACAGGGATTTCCACCATGCCGCCCTGGACCGTCTGGGCCATCATGGTGTCTTCCGGGTTGTATAGATCCAGCTTCTGCGCTTCCTGGATTGTGACTTTCTTGTTCCTGATGATTTCCTTGAAGGTTTCCGCCATTTTGGCTGAATCATTAACCGGTAATGGAATTCGCGTCCACTGGGTTGGTGAGCGCTTGTATTCGGCAATGGTATGGTTGCCTTCGCGGGTTTCAATGGGCAGCAGCATGATGCACGGCGGCAACTTGTCTGTATGCAGCAGTTCGGTCGGGCACATGGTGGTGCGACCGGCGTCAGTTGGCAGCAGTCTTTCCTTGTAATCGGCGAAAAAAATGGAATTGATCAACTCGGTTTTGCCGCGGGAAAACTCGCCGACGATGGCGATAGTGAAATTGTCTGATTTAAGTCCCTGGATAATTTCGTAAGTGGGCAAATCGGCGATACCACGGCTTTGGCCGTGGCGCTCAAGAAAATCCTGGTAGTCGGAGAGTGCGGTGAGCAGCCCCTCACGCCAGACATGATAATCATCAAGTTGTGCGCTGAGCGTATCGGCAATCGCGTTGCCGGTGACCTGGACAACATTTTCCATGTGTTTCAGACCTCGATAATTCTCGCACCGAACCGTATGTACTGTGGCATCGCCGGTGTCTCGTTTTCTGTGCGTCTAGTTAATCAGTTGTCAGATTTGGCCGGGCAGTGTGTAGGTGATCCAGCCAATATCGTGTCCCTGAGGTATTTTCCTCATACCTATAATAGTGTAGGGAAAGCGTTTATCGGCGCAAGGCCAGAAATCCTGTATTTATGTCCGTTTGACCGATGAACGGTTAGCCCACATCTCCGAAATCTGTCGCCAACATGCCAATCAATTGTGAATCCGTGGTTGGCCACGGGTTGGGGAACAGGGTTTACTGGCTGCAAGATACTGTTTATAAAAATAAAGCCGAGTTCCAGGCGCGTGCACCCTGTCGCAGGATTGGTGTCCTGGGTTTCAGCAACGGCGCTCATGGCGTCAACGTAGCCGGGGAGCCGGGAAAATTACGTCTGGCGGCTGATACGAATGTTTACACAGTTGCCCGGGGCTCATGGACGCATTCCATATTTCCGGGCCCAGTACGGTAATTGCTGATGCGTTACACGCCAACCACTTTGCTCAGGATTTTCAGAGCCGTGAATAGCAGGAAAATTACCAGTATTGGCGAGAAATCAATTCCACCCATGGGTGGAATCAGGCGCCTCGCCGGGCGCATCAGGGGGTCACTGATGCTGGCGCTTAGTCGGGCGACCGGGTTCTGGTATGCCGCATGAGGATTGATCCAGCTGATGACAATACTGATAAATATGGAGCCGATCAGGATATAGATTGCCAATTGGATCAGCTGCGCCACGGCAATGATCGCCAGAATGGCGATGCCGGCCCGGGTATTGGTAATCAGGAAAAGAATGCCCAACTCGACCGATTTGAGAATCAGCATCAGCGCGACAGAGGCCATATCAATGCCCCATAACCCGGGAATCAGACGCCGCATCGGGTTCAGGACTGGTGCTGTCATTTTGACAATGCCTTGGGAAATGGGATTATAAAAGTCTGCGCGAACAATCTGCAGGATCAATCGCAACATCACAACGAAGATGTAGATACCAAACACTAGCTGAATGAATTCCGCCAGAATTTCTGTGCCCAGGCTCATTTGTCGTTTCCTCCGAACATTTGTGCCAGTTCCCTGGCCCGCCCGATGGCGGCATCGATGGCGCGTTGACAAATATCGCGTAACCCGGCTTCCTCAAACGTGTTGATAGCCTGCTCGGTAGTGCCGCCGGGCGAGGTAACACGTCGTCGCAGTTGGGCCGGGTCTTCGTCGCTTTCCAGGGCCATTTTGGCCGCGCCCAGCGCGGTTTCCACTGCCAGCAAGCGTGCGTCGTTGCTGTCCAGGCCTCGGGCAACCGCAGCGTTTTCCAGGGCCTCTATCATCAGGAAGAAATATGCCGGTCCGCTGCCGGAAAGGGCCGTGATTACGTCCAGTTTCGCCTCGCTGTCGACCCATACGGTCACGCCACAGGCACGCATGAGGGATTCGGCAAAGTTTCGGTCGTCAGCGCTGGTGCCCGGGCTGGCATACAGGCCGGTCGCGCCCGAACCGATCAATGCCGGGGTGTTGGGCATGGTCCGAACCATGTTGAGCCCGCCACCGAGCCAGGACTGAATATCCTCGACCAGGATGCCGGCGACAACAGAAATAACCAGGGGCTTGCGCTGCTGAACCGCGGATGCCAGTGGCTGCAACACGGATTTGAGCAGTTGTGGCTTCACCGCCAGTACCAGTACGTCGCAATGACTGATCAGCTCTGAATTGTCCGCAATACATGTCGTACCCAGTAGTGACGCGGTGGATGTTCGCTGATCATCATTGGGGTCGGACAAAATCAACCGCGCTGTTGGCCAGCCATTGTCAATCAGCCCCTTGGCGAGGCTGCGGGCCATGTTGCCGGCACCGATAAATCCAATCTTTCGCGTATCCATGATTCCCAACCATTGATAGTGTCATTATGCCCGGATTCGGACCCGAGTTGTGACAAGTGTACCGCTATCCCGGGGCATGTACCAAAACGGACAGGCGGCACAGAATCCTGACTATCTAGCTGGATATCCCCGCACGGACCCCTTGTTTGTCCGGGCTTGATAGTTATACTAAAACCAAGAATTCAAACAACCAAACGCACCGGCTGCCGATTTTCCACTTTTGTGGCGACAGGGTGGCCGGCACTGTAACCACATCTGGAGAGAGTATGGATATTGCCGAGTTGCTGGCATTCGCCTTCAAGCAGGGTTCCTCGGATATTCACTTGTCGGCCGGGTTGCCGCCAATGATTCGGGTCGACGGCGAAATCAAGCGAATCAATGTTGATCCGCTGGATGATCGCACCGTTCATAACATGGTTTACGATATTATGAACGACAAGCAGCAGAAGGATTTTGAGGAATTCCTGGAGTGTGACTTCTCCTTCGAGATTCCCAATATTTCACGGTTTCGCGTCAATGCCTTCAACCAGAATCGTGGTCCCGGCGCCGTATTTCGTGTGATTCCGTCCAAGATCCTGTCACTGGAGCAGCTTAATGCTCCGCAGATCTTCAAGAAGATTTCCGAGCAGCCGCGCGGCATTGTCCTGGTGACCGGGCCAACCGGCTCCGGCAAGTCAACGACGCTGGCGGCAATGGTCAATCATATCAACGAGACCAAGCACGAGCATATCCTGACCATCGAGGACCCCATTGAGTTTGTACACCAGAGCAAGAACTGCCTGGTCAACCAGCGTGAAGTCCATCGTGATACCCTGGGGTTCGACAACGCCCTGCGTTCGGCGTTGCGACAGGACCCTGACATTATCCTGGTCGGTGAAATGCGTGACCTGGAAACCATTTCGCTGGCGCTGTCCGCAGCGGAAACTGGCCACCTGGTATTTGGTACACTGCACACCAGTTCTGCCGCTAAAACCGTTGACCGTATCATCGACGTATTCCCGGCAGCGGAAAAAGACATGGTCCGGGCAATGTTGTCGGAATCACTGCGCGCAGTTATTTCACAAACGCTGCTGAAAAAGATCGGTGGCGGCCGTGTCGCCGCGCACGAGATCATGATTGGTACGCCTGCGATTCGAAACCTGATTCGCGAAGGCAAGGTGGCACAGATGTATTCGTCCATCCAGACCGGTCAGAAGGAAGGCATGCAAACGCTTGACCAGAACCTGCAAGGCCTGGTTCAGGCGCGCCAGGTGGATGTTAACGAAGCCAGGCTGAAGGCTGCCAACAAGGACAACTTCATGGGTGGTGGCGGTGGTCCGGCCAAGTTTGGTTCCGGCGGCTAGGAATTGGATACGGAATAACCAGGGGCAGGCATGGTATTTACTGATTTACTCAAACTGATGAAACACAAAAAGGCTTCGGACCTTTTTGTAACGGCAGGCGTTCCGCCTTCAATCAAGGTGGATGGCAAGATTATGCCGGTTACCAAGCAGGCGCTGACGCCGGAGCAGTCCCGTGCCATGGCCTACGGCATCATGAATGAAGAGCAGCGTCGCCAGTTCGAGGCCGATAGCGAATGTAATTTTGCCATTTCGCCCAAGGAGATAGGCCGTTTTCGTGTCAACGTATTCATGCAACAGCGCCAGGTAGGCATGGTGTTGCGTACCATTGAAACCGACATCCCGAGGTTTGATGACCTGAACCTGCCCAAGGTGCTGGCGGATATCTCGCTGACCAAGCGCGGGCTGGTTATTTTTGTCGGTGGCACCGGTTCCGGTAAATCCACGTCACTGGCGGCGATGATCGGCTACCGAAACGAATACAGCTACGGCCATATCATCACCATCGAAGATCCTATTGAGTACGTTCACGAACACAAGAACTGCATTGTTACCCAGCGTGAAGTGGGTGTGGATACCGAATCATTTGGTGCCGCACTGAAAAACACCCTGCGCCAGGCACCGGACGTAATCCTGATCGGTGAAATTCGTGCCCGTGAAACCATGGAATACGCGGTGCAGTTTGCCGAAACCGGTCACTTGTGCCTGGCAACCCTGCATGCCAACTCTGCCAACCAGGCGCTTGATCGCATTATCAACTTCTTCCCGGAAGAGCGGCGCCAGCAATTGTTGATGGACCTGTCGCTGAACCTGAAGGCGGTTATCTCGCAGCGCCTGATCCCGCTGAAGCAGGGCAAGGGTCGGGTACCGGCGGTTGAGGTCATGATTAATACGCCGCTGATTGCCGACCTGATTATGGACGGCAGCATTCATGAGCTGAAAGAGCTTATGTCGAAATCCGGCGAGGCCGGTATGCAGACATTTGACCAGTCGCTGTTCAACCTGTTTGAGGCTGATCTTATTTCCTATGACGAAGCCCTGCGCAATGCCGATTCAGTCAACGATATCCGGTTGCGTATCAAGCTTGAAGGCAAGGATGCGAAAACCAGGGAGCTTGGGGAGTCAATGGAGAATCTTTCCATTAGCTAGTATTTTGCACCGTGATTTCAGGCCGCAGTATAGACGATACCTGCTGCAGGTGAGCGGACTGAATTTTCGACAGAACTGAAGAAACCACGAAAGAAACGCATGCGCTGTATACCTATCAATGAATTAAGGAACAATGGATTGCCGGAACGCTTGCCGGCACAAACCCGTATGGGCGTCTGGAAGCGCAGCACCGGGTTCGAGGTGATCCTGCCTTATAGTCTTGGCTTTGTGTCCTGGTTGATCATGTACCTGGGCCTGGTGGCGCTGGTTGCCGGAGCAGTAGCTATTGCCTATTATTTTCCGGGCACTGGTGTCGGGCAGCGACTCGTATTGTACTGTGTACTGGCACTGATGATCCTGATCTACATTTTCTTTATGGCGCACCGCCGGAAGATGGTCAATCACACCAAGATACGTATCGATATGACACCGCTGCGATTGACGGTAACGCGCGTCAGTCCTGCAGGTGTGAGCAAGCGATTGAACGAGTTGCCGGTGCGCGAAATTGAGGAAATCTGTATTGATGTTGCCAAGGGTATCAAGATCAATGGCCAGATCGAGGATTTGAGTTACGGTTTCTGGGTGGGTGCCGGGTTGTCGGCGGAAGACCTGCATTATCTGGCCTGTGTTATCGGCCAGGTGACCAAGCTGACCATGCAGGATGCCAACCCACTGGAAACATTCGAACTGCGGTGAGCCCCGTTGTCGGCGTGACGAATCAGGGCTGTTGAACTACCCACATTTCAACTTCCAGCTCTTCGACATCATCTCGCTTGATTTCGTAGGAAAACAGGCCGCCTGGCGAGTTCTTCCCGACTACCAGCTTGTCTCCAGCCATGGCCAGTAGTGTGCCCTCGCGGGGCTGACCGGTTTTCAGGGTAATCCGTACCTTGGCATCAACATGGTTCCCGGCCTCGCGCAGCGGCGTTTTTACCCAGGCCAGTTCCTTGACCACGCGCGTGCTCCTGCGACGTTCTTCCCATTGCTTGTTCCATCGTTCGCGAGCTCGCTGGTGAGATTCGCGCGAAGCTTTTTCGGCTTCCTCCTGGGATTGCCGCGTGACCGCCTGCTGCTCCTTTTCGAGTCGTCGGGCATGTTCCTGTTCAGCTGCCGTGTCCCTGGGCTGGTAGGGCCTTCCGTCTAGCATCGCTTTTGTCATTCGGGTCAGCTCGGCTACATACTGCTCCCTGGTTTCCAGCGCTTCAAGATTACTGGTCAGGGTGGCGAGCGGCTGCTGGCCCGGCAACAGTGACAGGGCACTGGTAATCACAATGCTGCCTGCAATGATATTCAGCGCCAGCGCCAGCCAGGCCTGTCTGAAATTCATAATGGCAAAAACGACAGGAACCAGCACGATTAGCACCGAAGTGGGCGCACGCCATGGATTGTCCAAGAATGTATAAATATAGATTACCGTGCCAAGCAATGGGGCCAGCAGGCAGCCAACGCCCCACCAGGCATGCTTTCTGAACGCCATTATCAGCAACCAGGCGCCACTCATTGCGCCGAGCAGCAGACCGAGTATGAGCCCGATGCTTGTATCCAATCGAATTGTCTCCAGGTTGGTCTGGTTATGCCTTTGATTATAGGCATATTAGTTCGTAGAATTTAAGTTTCGATTGTACCCGTGTTTCGGATTTTACAACGCGCCAGGCGGGAATCTCTGCTAACATCGGGCCTGGTCTGCAATTCAATTCGGAGATTAATCATGGCAAAAGCCCGCGCCAGGCACATCCTGGTAGACAATGAAGCCAAATGTAATGAACTCAAGGCCGAAATTGAGGCCGGCGCCGATTTTGGTGATGTAGCGAAGGCCTATTCGAGCTGTCCTTCGGGTCGCCAGGGCGGTGACCTGGGCGAATTTTCGCCGGGTCAAATGGTGAAAGAATTCAATGATGTCGTATTTTCTGCTGAAGTGGGCAAAGTGCACGGCCCGGTGCAGACACAGTTCGGCTATCACCTGATCGAGATTACCAGTCGTACCGATTAGTCCTCCCGGCATATTCTGCTGACGGGTCAGTCGTCGTTGTATTCGTAAACGACTTGTCCGCCCACCAGGGTGCGGACGACTCGACCCGTAAAGTTCCAGCCAATAAACGGACTGTTCTGGCCGCGACTGACAAAATCTTCGTGGCCCAGGGTCCAGTTTGTGTCGGGATTGATAATGCATATATCCGCAGTGGAGCCTGGCCCGAGGTGGCCGCTGTCGATCCCGATGATTGAAGCGGGATGATGGGTCAGGCGGGCGATAGCCTCTGGCAGGGTCAAAATGCCGTCATCGACCAGTCTCAGGGTGAGGGGCAGCAGCGTTTCCAGTCCTGATATGCCTGGCTCCGAATCACTGAACGGCGCCAGCTTGGCATCGGCTTCGTGAGGCTGGTGGTCGGAACAAACCGCCGATATCACGTTATCTTTCAGGGCTGCGCATAATGCTTCCCGGTCACGTTGTGAGCGTAACGGCGGCCACACGTGGCACTGGGTGTTGAAGAAGCCGATATCATGCTCAGTCAGGTGCAGGTGGTGGGCGCTGACGTCGGCGGTGACGCGCAAGCCACGGGCCTGTGCTTCAGCGATCATGTCTACTGCCCGGGCGCTGGAGATCTGGCTGAAGTGGGCGCGTACCCCGGTTTGCTCGATCAGCGCCAGGTCGCGTCCGACGGCTGCTGTTTCGGCGGCCTCGGGAATTCCTGGCAAACCCAGGCGCGTGGCCACTTCACCTTCGTGGGCGCAGCCATCCTTGCTTAGCCAGGGATCAAAAGAATTAAAAAATACGGTCAGGTCGAAACTGGTGGCATATTCCAGGGCCCGGCGAAGCACCAGCGTGTTGGTGACAGGATTGAGGCAATTACTCAGTGCCACGCAGCCAGCTTCATCAAGAGCCTCCATGTCGGAGAGCATCTCGCCATCCAGGTTGCGCGTCAGCGCGCCAATGGGGTGAATGAATGCCATGCCATAGCGCCAGGCGCGTTGCTGGATCATTTGCGCCATCGCAGGCGTATCAATAACCGGCACGGTGTCAGGCGGACAACAGAAAGTGGTTACGCCACCCGCCACGGCGGCACGGGTTTCCGATTCGATCGTGGCCTTGTACTCAAGACCCGGTTCGCGTGGCCGTGCTTTCAGGTCAATCAGGCCGGGGCAAACAACCTTGCCGCTGGCATCGATAACCTGTTGTTCGTGAAAATCTTCCGGTTTGTCGCCGACGGCAGCGACAAAGCCTTCGTCATCAATATAAATGTCGGTGATCGCATCAAGGTCATGCGCCGGATCAATGACACGACCACCCCGGATAACAAGGCTCATGACTCACCCCCGGTGCTGCGAACATTGGGGCGGTTGCCCTGACCTTGGCCACCCATAATCAGCGCCATGACCGCCATGCGCACGGCAATACCGTTGGTGACTTGCGGCAGGATGACTGAACGGTCGCTGTCAGCGACCTTGGAATCGATTTCCAGCCCACGGTTCATCGGACCCGGGTGCATGACTATGGCATCGCTCTTGGCCATGGCCAGCTTTTCTTCGGTCAGGCCGTAGAGATTGAAATATTCCTGTTCGCTGGGGATGAGTGCGCCCTGCATGCGTTCCCGCTGCAGTCGCAGCATGACCACGACGTCAACATCATCCAGTCCGGCATACATATCGTAATGCTTGCTGACGCCGAGTCGTTCCACGTCAACAGGCAGCAGGGTCTTGGGGCCGATGACCCGTATATCCGGTACACCGAGAATATTCAGCGCATGAATCAGCGAACGGGCAACGCGCGAATGCAGGATGTCGCCGACTATGGCAACCTTCAAATCGGTAAAATCGTGTTTGTACTGCCTAATAGTGAAACTGTCGAGCAGCGCCTGGGTTGGATGGGCGTGGCGCCCGTCACCGGCGTTGACCAGCCTGACGTGATCAGGCAGGTGCTTGGCAATCATGTAGGCAGTACCGCTGTTGGCGTGACGGACAACGAACAGGTCCGTATGCATGGCCTCCAGGTTACCGATGGTGTCGAGCAGGGTTTCGCCCTTCTTGGTGGACGAAACGCTGGGATTCAGGTTGATGACATCAGCTGACAGGCGCTTGGCCGCAATCTCAAAAGTAGTGCGCGTGCGGGTACTGGCTTCGAAGAACAGGTTGACGACAGTTTTGCCGCGCAGCAGCGGAACTTTTTTGATTTCACGTTCGCCGACGGCGATAAAGGATTGAGCGGTATCGAGAATATCGAGAATGGTTTGACGTTTCAGGCCTTCAATAGTGAGCAGGTGCCGGAGTCGGCCGTGCTCATCGTAAAGAAGGTCGTCAGTCATTCATTTGCCTCTTGCAACGTCAGGGCGAGTGTACCGTCTTTCTCGTTCCTGACAAGTTTTATGTGCTGGTTGGGCCTGAGTGTCAGCGACTGGCCGGCGACATCGGCTCGAATCGGCAGTTCGTGGCCATTGCGTTCGATCAGGCAGGCAAGAATTATGGCGTCCGGCCTGCCGTAGTCGAAGATTTCGTTCATGGCGGCACGAATCGTGCGGCCAGTGTGTAACACGTCATCCACGAGGATAATGTGGCGGCCTTCAACACTGGTACTCAGGTCAGAAGTCCTGACCTGCGGGTTCATGCCGATACGGCTGAAGTCATCACGGTAGAACGAGATGTCCAGCGTGCCCAGCGGCTCGGTCAGGCCCAGGCGCCGGTGCAGTTGTTCGGCCACCCATACGCCACCGGTGTGAATGCCGATCATGAGCGGGTTATGGTCAAGCCGGGGACGCAAGGCTCCGGCCATGGTGTCCAGCATGCTGTCAATGTCGAACGTCGTGTTCAAGTGGTCTGTCCCGGATTATCGTTCAGGTAACTCTGCAATATGGTTTGTGCCGCCAGTTTATCCAGTTTTGGCTTGTCACCGCGGCGCGTTTTTTTCCCGCTCGTTTCAAGCGTATGCCGTGCCGCACGGGTACTCAGGCGTTCATCCACCATGTAGATGGGCAGATTGTAGCGGTCCTGCAGCGCTTCACCAAATTGCCTGGCCGCCGGTGTGGTGCCGGTATCGGTTCCATCCATGTTCAAGGGCAGGCCGACAACCAGGGCATCGGGCCGCCATTCATTCATGTAGCGGTCAATTTGCTGCCAGTCTGGTCCAGAAGGGTGCATCGGCACCGTGCCCAATCCTTCGGCGAGGCCGCTGAAGCGGCTGCCCACCGCGATACCGATAAACTGACTGCCGTAATCAAACCCGATAAAGCTGTTCTCGCTCAAGCGTGTCCCGCCTGGTCCGACAGCATCTCAATTTCCACGCCCAGCAGTTTCGCCGCAGCATGCCAGCGCTCGGATACCGGTAGCTCGAAAATGATCTGGTTGTCAGCGGGACCGGATAGCCAGGCATTGGCTGCCATTTCCTGCTCCAGTTGTCCCGGACCCCAGCCGGCGTAGCCCAGTGCCAGCATGTTTCGCCGCGGACCACGATTGTGGGCCATAGCTTCCATGATGTCCTTTGACGTGGAAATGGCCAGCGAATCGGTGATACGCATGCTCGAATCCCAGTCGCCGGGCGGTTCATGCAGAACGAAACCACGATTATGTTGCACCGGGCCGCCCTGGAATACCGGTGACCGCGTATCAATATCGGTGTCGGGCCGGATTTCCAGTTCCTCAAAAATTTCGGCCATGGAAAGGTCCAGTGGCCGGTTAATGATCAGGCCCATGGCGCCTTCCGGCGTGTGTTCGCAGATATAGGTAACCGTGCGCGAAAAGTTTGGATCGGCCAGCCCGGGCATGGCGATCAGGAAATGGTTGGCGAGTGATTCAAATTCCGGCATGACACCAGTATGTTGCAGCGTCCGGGAGGACGCAAGCCGCGTGCTGGCGAATCTAGTCTTGCAGCCAGCCGCCCTGGTTAAATTTCCAGGTGCGGGTGATGTGCAGGATATCGGTTTCATCCTTGATGGATTTGGGAAACGGTGCGAACGGTGCGGCAAGCGTGACAATGCGTATAGCTGCATCGTCCAGCAGCTTGTGCCCGGAGGAGCGGCGCACATCCAGGGCATGCAGGCTGCCATCGGGTTTCAGTGCGACATCAAGAACCAGGTCGCCGGCGAGATCTCGCTGTCTTGCAGCCTCGGGGTAATTCAGGTTGCCCACGCGTTCGACCTTGGCGCGCCAGGCATCCATGTAGGCGGCGTATTTATATTCCCGTGTCCGGGCATTGATGAATTTCTTCCTCGGCAGTTGCTGGTATTCCTGCCAGAAGCGACTGATCTCGGCGTTGAGTCGCGCGCGCTCATCGGCCGGTTGCGTCTCGTCAATCATGCCGGGATTGGAATCGGCCGGGGGTCTGCGCTCGGTTCTTTGTTCCGAGTCCTTTTTCCGGGCCTTGTCCGCAGACTTGTCTGCTGTCATCAGTTCGGCAACATCCTGTTTGCGTGATTTCTGCGGCTCAAACATCGGCTGGTGGCTGGGAAGAATGTTGGTGGACTCGCCAATTTCCTGGATGGGCAGCGGATTTCGGGCAATGCCTTTTTCCGGGTGGTTACCGCCTCCGTCCTGGTTGGCCTGGGCTAGGTAATCCGCCTGGTCCGGTGCTTGCTCGGACCGAGTCTGTACCAGTGTTATCTCCAGTGTCGGCAGCCCATCCAGTTCGCGCAACTTGGGTAAGCCAAAGGTGATACCCAGAACGATGATCATGTGTAACAGGAATGAACCGAAGAAGGTGACCCCCATGCGGTCGTTCTCGGTGAACTCCGGCAGGGATTGAGAGGCATTCAGCGTGTAGCTACCTGTGTTGACTGCCAGCTGGTCTTGCATCAAATGTTTCATAATGCCTTGGTAATGATTTGACCCGAGTATAAGTGTTGATCACATTTATTGGTAGATGGTCGTCGCTCGTTGGGCGCACAAGCAAAAATAGGTTTCATTAGCAATGTCTAAAATAGTTTTAAATAGCGTGATTGGGATGCCCGGAATCGTGATGGAGTTCAAAGACTTGAAATCATATTTGTGTAACTCTTGAATCGCATCCAGACATTGTGTACAGATAGCCAAAACTTTTCTAAACTGTCTGGATAAGTGATTGATAAAAATAGTTTAATTCAGATGGTGACAGGTCAAGAATGTTCTTTTTATTCGGAATACTGTGCAAGACTAGGCGGTAAACATTAGCAGTTCGCAAGTGTTTAGCTGGCACAGCAATAATCGAAGGATATTGTTTCAATTGTTTGAATGACTGACCAATAAAGCCTATAATTTTCTGAGTAATCCGGTATAGCAGAAAAAGAATATAATTACGCCGGATACGACGCGACAAAAATGGAAAATAAAAGAAGTTCCTTTGGTTAACCAAATCTTACTTTAGCGATCGTAATATAGGGAGAGTATCCAAATGAAAACCAAGAAGTTGAAAAGTTTGGGCGTAGGCTTGGCCGGCCTCGCGCTCGTGGCGGGCGCCAATGTGGCAGCTGCTGATGGCGCTAACGTTTCTGTTGGCGGTATCGGTATTTCTGCCGGGGCAGCCATAGCCGGAACCGGTTCGATGTCCATACGTGTAGGTGGTCCCGGCGGATTCAGCGATCAGGTGTCTTTTAGCGGAACTTCCGCATCCTGGAGTTTGCCAGGCGGTGCGGCAGATGGCGTCTATAAGTATGATGTCTACACCGTGATCCGTTCTTTAGGGGAAGGTAAAGGCGGACAGGTATTCCGTGAATCCGGAAGTTTCACAGTTCGTGGCGGTATCATTCAAGTTGAAGGTTCTGCCGATGGCAAGATCTCTCAAGCGCCTTCTGTTTCGGGAGTCGTTGAGCGTGTCGCCGAAGCGGTGGTGGACTTCCTGTTCCCGGCAGCGCACGCGGCTGATCTGACCGCATCAAGTGCAACACCAAAAATCTTCATGGATGACACCGACACCGTGGGAGGTGACTGGGAATTCTTTATCAACGGTAATAACACGACTTACGGCAACTTGTTGCGTTTGTTTGATCGTCAGGCCCAGGTCGAAGTATTGCATTTCGCCGGCGGCAGCACGCTTTTGCAGAATAGCCTGGCAGTAGACGATATTGGTGATGTTGGTTTGGCTGGCGGAGCCGTATCCATCGATCGTTCGCTCGGCAGGGTAGGTGTTGGTACCAGCACTCCCGCCAATTCGATTCATATTACAGGCGGTAACCCCGGAATTCGATACGACAATATCGGTGAATACTATGACGTAGTGGCCGGTGACGATTACACGCTGTATCACAATGATGGCACTACTACAGTTCCAGTCTTCAATGTAGAAAATCTTCCTGCCAACCGCGGTTGGGTAACATTCGGTGGTAACCCAGGCTTCTTCCCGGGTGCCCCGCTGGAGGTATTGCGGTCTGACGGTACATCGAAAATTCTGGTCAAAGAAACCAACGGTACGACTGCAGCGCGTAACATGTTTGAGCTCGTCAACAATGGTCCAGTTGGCTTCAATATGACCGATACGACTGCAGGTACATGGCGTTTTGCGGCACAGCCTACCGGCTTCCGTATTTCGCTTGACGGCACCGGTGGTCCGGAACTGGAAGTGGGTAATGGTGGTACGCTGGCTGTTGGCCCGGGTTCAGCTACCCGCTTCTTCGTCGATGCTCTGGGTAACGTGACCATTAACGGTACACTGACTCAAGGTTCTGATATCAACAGCAAGACCAATATCAAGAACATTGATCGTGATACCATCCTGGCCAAGCTGGCTCAACTGCCGGTCAGCCAGTGGTCTTACAAGAGTGATACCGACTCTGTTCACATGGGCCCGATGGCGCAGGACTTCCACAAGGCCTTTGGCTTTGGCCCTGACAACAAGCACATTGCCCCGGGAGACCTGGCAAGTGTTGCATTGGTTGGTGTGCAGGAGCTGCAGAAGCAACTGGCAGCGCGTGACGCCGAAATTGCCGAGCTGAAAGCCCAGCTGGCACAGCGTGATGCCCTGACTTCAGAAGTGCATGCTCGCCTGACCACGCTGGAAGGTATGGTACAGCGCATCGCCAAGTTTGGTGTTGACGACCAGGTAGCCATGAACACCAAGAAGTAAATCAGATTGTAAATGAGTCTGATGAAGGCCCCCGGTTCGCCGGGGGCTTTTTTGTGCCTGTTAACCGGTAATGCATCAACAGCCGGGTCAGGCCGATATAGCCTTGTTGTGCATACCGGTATCCGGAAGCGTTTTGTCGTACAATGGATGAGCTATTGACGTCAGGATCCGGGATCAACGAGAAGCGCCAGTCGACGAGATGACAAAAACTGTTCAGTTCTATCGGGATTACCAGGGTTTCACCGGCGGGCACCTGAAAGTGTTTGATTACTTCAATCATGTCAATTCGACCGAAGGTTACCGGGCCCAGATATATTTTTCCGAGCGTTCCGTTTGGGATGAAAGAAACCCCTGGCAGGCCTGTCGGGACGGCATTCAACATACATGGGAGCCGGGTAGCGCTGATATCCTGTTCCTGGCTGGCACCGACTGGCAAGCTTTGCCTGATGGCTGGCTGGAGACCAACCCCGATGTGCCCATTATCAATTTCATCCAAGGTATGCGACATGCGGAGCCTGAAGATCCCAGATACAGATTTCTCAGCAACCGCGCTGTGCGTATTTGTGTTTCCGATCAGGTGCGGCAGGCGATTGAGAACACCGGAAGGGCAAATGGCGCTGTGTTCACAATACGCAATGGACTCCATCTCGAAGAGATGCCGCGGCTTGCTGAAGAGGAAATGGATCAAGATAGCGTGCTTTTGTACGGCGTCAAGCAACCAGCAACTGCACGCAGTATTTCGAAAGAGTTAGCGAGCAGGGGCATTAAAGTTCGTTTGCTTCTGGAGCCAGTACCGCGATGGGACTTCCTGTCGCTGGTCAGGAGAAGTCGAATATCTGTCCTGTTGCCGTTGGCCACCGAAGGGTTTTTTTTGCCAGCCCTGGAGTCCATGTTTTTGGGTAGTCTGGTTGTTTGTCCCGATTGTATTGGCAACAGGGACTTTTGTATTGACGGTGTGAACTGTCTTATGCCCGGGACCAATGAAGATCAAATTATTGAGATGGTGTTGTCCGCATTAAACCTGGAAGAAGAAGCAAGACAGGCAATGTTACAAAAGGCAAGGCAGACCGCCGAAGGTTATGATATTTCTTCTGAAAGAAAGACATTTTTAGGTATTTTGGAGAATGTTGACGATATCTGGTGAGAAGCCATTATGCGAAACCAGCAGCAGTAGAGGTGCATTATGTTTCTGCACTTAAAATTGATCCATTACGCCCTGAATATCGTTTTCATTGTAGAATTCAAGAAAGGCGCCGCCAGTGGAAAGCAAACGGCTGGCCAGCTCTTCCATCAGTGATTTATTGTACAGATTATTCGTATTCCTGCTGTTTAGCGTTGGACTGTCATCTGAATGAAGTCGCGTTATCCTGTTCAGAATGTCACCATTGGTTGAAATAACATCTTCGTATTTTATTATTCTGTCTGGTTCGAGATGGCTTTTGTATTTTTCAAAATACCAGTTTAGAAGCGATACCTGTCTGTCGTGCCTGTCGCACAGGCTGGACAGTCGGATCTTCAGCATTGGGTCAACCTTTTCTGCTGCCGGGGCGTGCCCATCGTTAAGTGGCAAGTCCAGAGTATTCCATGAAGCAAGCACAGACAGCGGATTACGAATACAGGCAAAATAGTCGAACTGTCTGGCAAGGGTTCCAATGATCGCAGTAAACAGATTGGGGTGTTTCACGACAATGTCAAAATCCTCGGGGTTCTCAACAGCGACTTGAATTATCCCTTGCTGAATGACACTTTTTCGAAGACCATTGGAACCTGTGCTTGCAGAAAAAGTATTGGACGGCGTGTCATTTTCAGCTAACTTGGTGGAAATCAGCCCATTTTCGCGTATGGATGTGCGCGTATCATTGAAAAAATTTCGAATCAATTTCGTATATTCTGTTTCCGTGGACGTAGAAAAAAAAGGGCTTATATCCATTGGCTCAACCAATGCAACGCATCGCCTTGATCGATTCAGGATACTGCATACCAGCGAGGTTCCTGATCGTGGAATTCCGGCAAGTATTATATCTTTTGATGCCACGGTTGTATTCCGTATACCCAAATGTTTTGGCATTATAACACCCGGATCAAGTCAGGCACCATTTTGGCGTATTGCCAGGTTGATCGCCATCTTGGATCGGCTGGCAACTGATCAGATCATGAATCAAATATGACTTCAAAGCACAAGGTAAGCTTCGTTATTTGTGGCACCCAGAAAGGAGGCACCACCGCGCTTGATCATTACCTCAGGCAGCACCCCGGGATTTGCATGGCAAATCACAAGGAAGTTCACTACTTTGATACGGAAGAATGTTTTGAGGAAGGCGCGCCCGACTACGAGGTATACCATGCCCATTTCAGCTGTCTTGGTTCGGGAATAGCCGGCGAAGCAACGCCCATCTACATGTACTGGCGTGGGGCGATGCAGCGGATATATGACTATAACCCGGGCATTAAAATTATTTTGCTGTTGCGCAATCCGATTGACAGGGCGTATTCGCACTGGAATATGGAGCGCAGCCGCGATGCTGACGCATTGCCGTTTTTAGAGGCCATTACGCGGGAAGATGAGCGATGCAGCGAGGCGGCACCACAACAGCATCGGGTGTATTCGTATATTGACCGGGGTCGATATGCCCGGCAGATACAAAATATCTGGCAACTGCTTCCAAAAGAGCAGGTATTGATTCTGAAAAATGAAGAGCTTCGTGATGCACTGCATGAGACCCTGGCGAGAGTGACATCGTTTTTAGGTGTTTCTGATTTTCCACTGGTGGCGCATGAAGATGTTCACTCCAGGGATTATGAAGCCGGAATGGGTCAGGATGCACATGATTACCTGGTATCGGTATTTCGTCCGGAGATACTTGAGCTGGAGCAGTTGCTCGGCTGGGATTGTTCGGACTGGCTTAAGCCCTTGCACATGAACAAGAATTGAAACCGGCAGTTACTGCTGCAGATTGTTGCCTTGCGAGACTGCTGCAGCGATCCTGTCATTCATGACATCATTCCTGGCGGCCAGGTCGTTCTTCCATGCCAGTTCAACAGCACTCAGTTGCATCATGTTGCCGGTAATTTCCCAGTCCCGGCCATCGCTGCTCATGAGTGCCTGGCAGCCACCGGCCGCAGCCATCGGGTCATCATCAATTACAGTGACAGACCGGATTGTTGGCGCCGGAAACCCGGTATCCGGATCCAGGTAGCTGTGGTAG
This sequence comes from Gammaproteobacteria bacterium, assembly GCA_029880545.1. Classification (NCBI taxonomy): domain Bacteria; kingdom Pseudomonadati; phylum Pseudomonadota; class Gammaproteobacteria; species Gammaproteobacteria bacterium. Next base: position 151,797 of record JAOUOD010000003.1, read on the forward strand.
TAGTGACTGTTTTCGGTAAACCCGTGATCTTCGATTTCGGTATGACACAGGGTTTCGCCGGCATTGAGTCGATAGCCGGGCGCGCCTTGAGTATGCGCATACCTGATATCTTCCCCAAGGCTGCTGGCCATGTTGTTGGTAAATACACTGGCTTTTCGGTACCCCGCGTCATTCAGTATGGCGCGTACAAGGCGAACAATGTGTCCCTGGTAGAGCAGGCCGTAATGAATTGCCACGGCTGGATTCTTGCTGCGCACACGGATGCCGTCGAACTCAATATCTTCCGTGGAAGGGTTCTGGTTGACCAGGGCAAGTATTTCCCGTGTGGATGGCAGCTTGAGGGTTGCCGACTGTTTTGGATCGCGGTGAAATCCCCACAAGTTGATTAACTTGCCGATAGCCGGGTTGAACGTATTGTTGCTTTTTTCAGCCAATGCCCTGGCGTCACGCGTGAGCTGTAACAACGAAGGATTGATGGACGACCACTCGCCGGTACCGAGTCGGTCATTGAGCCGGGTAATGCCGCCAATCTTGTCCGGATGAATGACGTTGTTCAATAACTCCAGTTCGGAGAAGATGAAATCCAGCGTTTCCTTGTTTTGCCTGGCCGAAGGTGATTCACCAAGCTCCACGCGGACACATTGATACAGGATATCACATTGTTCACGGCTGGTTTCGGGCTGTATGCAGGCGGCTGTTGCCAGTATTGTGGCCAGGATTATTGTTCTGCGAAACATCAACACAGCCTTTGTTCGATCACATCCATTAACTGGCCGGCGATATCCAGGTTGTACTGGGCGTCCAGTTCACGAATACAGGTTGGACTGGTGACATTGATCTCGGTGAGGTAGTCGCCAATGACATCCAGGCCCACAAACAGCAGGCCACGCTGCACCAGTGTCGGGCCGACTTGCTCACATATCCAGCGATCACGATCTGACAGGGCGACGCCTTCGCCTCGCCCCCCGGCCGCCAGGTTGCCACGCGTCTCGCCTTGTGCCGGAATGCGCGCCAGTGCATAGGGTACGGGTTCGCCATTGACCACAAGGATGCGCTTGTCGCCCCGGGTGATTTCCGGGATATAGCGTTGTGCCATGACAAACCGGCTGCCATGCCGGGTAATGGTTTCGATAATCACGCTGGTGTTGGCATCGCCAGGGCGCACGCGAAATATGGAAGCGCCGCCCATGCCGTCAAGCGGCTTGATGATGATGTCCTGATGTTCAGCAAGAAAATCCTGCAGCAGTGCCGGTTGCCGGGTGACCAGTGTCGGTGGCGTACATTGCGGAAACCAGGCGGTAAACAGTTTCTCGTTGGCGTCGCGCAAACTTTGAGGTTTGTTGATAACCAGCGTGCCTGCAGCTTCGGCCTGCTCCAGCAGGTAGGTGCTGTATATGTATTCCATGTCAAACGGCGGATCCTTGCGCATCAGGATCACATCCAGGTCTGATAGCGGCGCAGTGACAGCAGGTGCCAGCTGATACCACGGTTGCCGGTCTTCCTGTAACTGCAGTTTGCGCTGGCGGGCAAATGCCTTGCCATCACGCATAAACAGGTCACCGGGCTCCATGTAATGAAGCGTCCAGCCACGCCGGTTGGCAGCACGGATCATGGCCAGGGTGCTGTCTTTTTTTACATTGATGGACCCGATGGGGTCCATGACGAATCCGATATTGATTGAAGTCATGGTGGTTGCTTATTCAGATTCTTCTGCCAGCTCACGAGCAGCCGCCAGGAGCGCCAGCCGGGCAACAACGCCGTAGGCATAAAACCGGTTGGGGTGGGCATCGGGTGCCTTGTTGGGATCCGGATTATGGCAGGTTTCCTCGAACGCCAGCGGCTCGAAATGCATACCGGGCGCATTGAGGTTTTCGTTGGGTCCGCGATCAGTGTGTACCCGGTAAAAGCCGCCGACTACATAGTGATCCATCATGTAGACAACGGGTTCGGCCACCGCCTGGCTCTCGCCCCAGGTTTCAAAGCTGTAGACGCCTTCCTGGACAATCACATCTGTGACCGCCTGACCTTCCTTGATGCGGGCCATTTTGTTGCGCTGCTTGCGATTCAGTTCGCGCATCTCCTCGCCACTATGAGCAGTCATAATGCCCATGCCGTAGGTGCCGGCATCGGCTTTGACGATGACGTAGGGCGCGTGCTTGATGCCGTATTCGTCATACTTGGTCTGGATTTCGGCAATGACCGCATCGACATTCTTGGCTACGCAGTCCTCACCTTCCCGCTTGTGGAAATCAATCTTGCCACAGCGCCTGAACGAGGGATTGATAATCCAGGGATCAATATCGACCAGCTTGGCGAACTCCCGGGTGATGCGCTGATAGTGGGCAAAGTGGTTGGACTTACGCCGGTTGGACCAGCCAAGGGCGAGGGGCGGAATAACCGGTTGATCCAGGTTTTCCAGGATGGCCGGGCGACCACCTGACAAGTCATTGTTAAGCAATATAAAACAGGGCTCAAAATCGCCCAGCACCAGCTTGTTCTCACGTCGCTCCAGCGGTTCCAGGGTAATATTCTGGCCATTGGGCAGGTCCAGAACCTGGGGTCCATCGAGGTCAGGTAGCATCGAGCCAATACGTACCTCAAATCCGGCCATATCCAGGATCTGGGTGAGTGCTGATACGCTTTCGAGGTATTTCAGGTTGCGCGTGTGATTTTCCGGAATCAGGATGGTGCGCTTGGCCCTGGGGCAAATGCGCTCCGCGGCGGATTCGGCAGCGTGTTGGCATAAAGGCCGAAATGCCGGGTTGAGATTGTTGAATCCGGCCGGGAACAGGTTGGTGTCCACCGGCGCCAGTTTGAAGCCGGCGTTACGCAAATCCACGGAACTGTAAAAAGGAGCGGGTGTTTCAAGCCATTGCTCACGGAACCAGTGTTCAATTTCAGATTGCCGATCAAGAAAGTGTTTTTCAACTTCGTGTAATGGCCCGGTTAGCGCGGTGGTCAGGTGAGGTACCGCGTGCATATGTTCAACAGACATAATGTCCTTTTTGGTGGTATTTATTCATGACAGCTACCATAATAGGTATTGCGTGGGGGCTTCAAGTCAATTATTCAAATGCCGGTCAGAGAGTGGCGGGTGCTTATGGCTGTCTGGCGCCGATAGGCCTGTTCAACTATATATAGGGTGCGGAGAGCGGGCGCGGGAGGCGTATCAGCGCCATTGGCGAGCAGACTGACCGCGGTAAATTGCCTCTAATTGGTTTCTTTCGTGGATTTTGACAGAAAAATGTGCTAACAAATCATTTAGGTACGTCAAAAACTGCAGAAATTACATTTAAAGTGTGGCAGGGCTAAAATGTGGCATTGGGCCGAAGATCCGGGCGTGATTTTTGGTAAGTTTTTTCCGGATTTGGGGATTGGCGCATGCTGGCCCATGTTGGCGTCAATGCAGTATGGAGAGATGGGAAATCCGTGGCCGTAAAAGTAATGATAATTGATGATAGCAGCACGATTCGCCGTACTGCGGAAGCGCTGCTCAACAAAGCGGGTTATGAGGTATTCACGGCAGGTGACGGCTTTGAGGCTATGTCCATGATTACTGACAACCAGCCCGACATTATTTTCGTCGACATCATGATGCCGAGACTGGATGGCTACCAAACCTGTCAGTTGATAAAAAACAACAAAAAATTCAAGGAAACACCGGTCATTATGTTGTCGAGCAAGGATGGTTTATTTGATCGTGCCAGGGGTCGAATTGCGGGCTCACAGGAACACGTTAACAAACCTTTTACCCAGGAAGAATTGATCGACGTCATTAACCGGTATGTGCATTGACCGGAGGCGAGCCCTCACCAGGGCGGCTCGAACGGATTTTTGGGAAAATAGACGCGTAGCGCATTAAGAGTTCAGGAGTTTATCAAATGGCAATCAAGAGAGTACTGGTAGTTGACGATTCCCCAACGGATGCCCACGTCGTTACCGCAATCCTGGAAAAGCACGGCTTCAGCGTGATTTCTGCATCCAGTGGCGAAGAAGGTGTAGCACTGGCCAAGTCACAAAAGCCTGATCTCGTGTTGATGGATGTGGTGATGCCCGGCATGAGCGGATTCGAGGCGACCCGGTCCATTTCCAAGGACCCGGAGACTTCACATATTCCGGTCATTATCTGTTCCTCCAAAGGGCAGGAAACAGACAAGGCCTGGGGGTTGCGACAAGGTGCGCGAGACTACCTGATTAAGCCCGTGGGTGAAGCGGATCTAATGGCAAAATTGCAGGCTTTGTAACAGCGGCTTTTGAATTTTTCAGGACCGGGATACATGGCGCAAGAACCGTTCAGCATACTGATCAAGATGGAACAGGACAGCCTGGCGTCATCGCCGGGTCTGCCCGAGGAAGTCAAGGCAGCCGAACTGTGGACCGGTATTGGGTTCAGGATAGGCGATGTACACCTGGTAATTCCGCTGAACAGTGTCACGGAAATTATCCAGTATCCGCCCATTACCCCGGTACCGATGACGCGATCCTGGCTTAAAGGCTTGGCCAATGTTCGCGGTAGCCTGATTACTATCGTTGATCTGTCCAGGTATTACGGGCGTGATTCCATTTTTCTGGATGATCGTGTGCGGGTTCTGGTTATCAACCGGGGCGAACTCTCGACCGGTCTGGTAGTAAGTGAAGTATTTGGTTTGCGCCACTTTGACGAGGAACTGGAGCGTCAAAGGGTTACCGGCATTGATGATCCGGTAATGGCCAACACCAAGGGGGCATTTCTTCGAGAAAATACCCTGTGGGGTATTTTTGATATGGATGCATTGCTAGAGAGCGACAAGTTCCTTCATGTTGCCACCTAGATCAGCGACCGGAAGTGTCGTTGATGAATTGTGCATCAGGTTTTAACTGGGTTTTTCCAACGGGGTCGGAACAGCAAGAGAGGCAGGGTTATGGCACTTAAACTATTTGGAAAAGGTGGCGATGATACGATCGACCAGATATCCGAAGATATTATCGACTTTGCAGCGGACGAGATTGGCGAAGAGATAGTCCCGGCGGTAAGGGATTCCGGTCGCCATGGCGGCAGGGTCGGTGGTCTCTTTAACAATATAATGAGCCTGAAAACACTGCTGGTTACCATGGTGCTTGTTGGTACCGGTGCCGCATGGCTGTATTACAAGACGACTACCGATGCTGCCCGCGATACAACCTATATTGAAAAATCTTCGCAGTTGCTGATGTTGTCGCAACGCGTGGCCAAGGATGCCCGTGAAGCCGTGCAAGGTCAGGAAATTTCGTTCAAGACCCTCAAGGAATCCCGTGATACTTTCGATCGCATACTGGGTGCTTTGCAGAACGGTGACGCCAGCACCGGCCTGGCCGCCTCGCCTGAAACCATTCGCCCGGTCTTGAATGACCTGGTAAACCAGTGGACTGAAAGAAAAAACGGTGTGCGAAACCAGGTTAACCAGATCCTGACCCAGGAAAAGACCCTGTTCGCCCTGCGTGACCACGTCTTGGCTATTAACCAGTTGGCGCCGCTGTTGCTGTCCATCGCGGATGAAACTGTGGAAGTGGGAAGCCGGGCCGGCATGAAACAAAATGACCTTTACCTGGCTTCACGACAGGGCATGTTGAGTCAGCGTATCGCCAAGGATGTAAACCTGTTTGCACAGGGTGGCAATGAAGCGGCTGTTGCTGCTGCACAGTTTGGCAAGGACGCAAAGCTGTTCAAGGATACTGATTCACGGTTGCGCAAGGTCGCGCCGGCCGCGGTAAAGAGCAAGCTTAACGAGGCCAATGAAGTGTTCTCCGAAATGAACACCCACGTAGAAGGCATCCTGAGCAACGCTGCGGAACTGTTTGTATCGCAGCGTGCTTCGAAACTGGTGGTAGATAAATCCGACGTATTGCTGGAAAAGGTTCGTGCCCTGGTGGATTCCTATGCCGGGCTGGGTGAAGAGCGGGCCGGCAGCCAGATTATTCTCTATGCGTTGGCGATAGTGTTACTGGTCTGTATCGTCGCAATCGGCTGGCGATTCGTACAGGACGAAAAAGATCGCGCTGAGTTGTCTGCGGAACAAAGCCGGACCACGCAGGACGCTATCCTCAAACTTCTCGACGAAATGGGTAACCTGGCTGACGGCGACCTGACGGTGGAACCGGAAGTAACCGAACAGATTACCGGTGCGATCGCAGACTCCATTAACTTCGCCGTAAAGGAAATGCGCAACCTCGTAATGCGTATCAAGACTGCCGCGCAGCAGGTGGCGCTGGCATCTGAAAGCTCACGACAGACTGCCACAGAACTTACCGAGGCGGCGTTGCGGCAGGCGGCACAGATTACAGAAACATCTGATCGTATGAACGTGATGGCGCGATCCATGGAAGACATGTCGCAATCGGCTGAAAAATCAGCCGAGGTAGCACAAGGCTCGGTACAGACTGCAAAGCGTGGTGCCGAAGCGGTACAGGATACCATCACCGGCATGGATCAAATGCGTGAACAGATCCAGGAAACTGCAAAACGAATCAAGCGACTGGGTGAGTCTTCCCAGCAAATCGGTGAAATCGTTGAATTGATCAACGATATTTCCGAACAAACAAATATTCTGTCACTGAACGCGGCGATCCAGGCGGCCATGGCCGGTGAAGCGGGTCGCGGTTTCGCGGTGGTTGCGGACGAAGTACAGCGACTTGCTGAACGTTCCGGTGAAGCGACCAAGCAGATTGCCGATCTCGTAAAAACCATTCAGGCGGATACCAATGAAGCGGTTGCTTCCATGGAAGAAGCCACCAATGGTGTGGTCGCGACAACACGGCTGGCGGATGCAGCCGGACAGGCGCTCGGCGAAATCGAATCGGTATCCGAACAGTTGTCAGACCTGATCGTAGGTATTGCACGTGACGCGCTTGAACAATCAGAAAGTGCAGGCGTGGTATCCGAAAACATGGCCAAGATTCAGGAAACAACCAACCTGACATCATCCGGTACCCGCCAGACGGCGGAAGCTATCGGAAAACTGTCAGATCTTGCGCGAGAGTTGCAGGAATCCGTAGCCGGCTTCAGGTTGCCGGCTTAATTCAGCATTGAGGGATATGCGCGCATCTGCTGACCCGGGTGTGATTGCAAAAAGCATAACAGGATAATGGCTATCAGCAGCACAGTGGACCTGAGCACACTCGGTTGGGTAAAAACCGAGATAGAGGAGACGCTCAAGCAGGCGCGTCAGGCTTTGGAGTCCTATCTCGAAAGCCCAGACGAAGGCCAGTTGCGTTTTTGCTCCACGCATTTGCACCAGGTTATCGGAACGCTGGAGATGGTGGAGCTTGACGGTGCCGCCATGCTCGCGCGCGAACTGGAAGCATTCGTTGAAGCATTGCTCGATGAGTCTGTCGGTGCTGAAGAAAATAACTTCGAAATACTTATCCGCGGTATTCTTTCCATCCCGGATTACCTGAGCCGGCTTGAATTCGGTCAGCCTGATGTACCAATCAGGCTGTTGCCCGTAATCAATGACTTGCGCCGGGCGCGTGCCACCGACTTGTTGAACGAGGTGGACTTTTTCAGTCCCGATCTTTCTGTCAGGCCTCCGTATTCAGAGCAGGCCGGGGACCTTCCTTCCGAAGACGATTACGGCAACATGGCCAAGCGCCTGCGACCAAAATTCCAGGCTTCATTGCTGGCATGGTTGCGGGACACCGGTAGCCGTGATGCTGTTGACACCATGGTGGAAGTGCTTGACGAACTCAGCGCAAAATCCAGGCTTGGTGTAATTCAGCAATTGTTCTGGGTAGCCAGTGGTTTGCTGGAAGCCATGATGGAAGGTGAGCTCGAGCCCAACAACGAGCGCAAGAAACTGCTATCAAAACTTGATCAGCAAATGAAAAAACTGGTCGAAGGTGGTGGCCGTACCGAGCTGCGTGACACATCTGAATCTCTGGTCAAGACCATCCTTTATGAACTAGGCGGTGCCAGCAACAATTTGCCCCGGGTCGGGCAGCTGAGAAAGGCGTTTGATCTTGATCTGTTGCTTGGCAAAGTGGCCGTTGAGGGAGAGGACGGCATTGACCAATTGCCGACACCGGAAGTGTTGGAATCTGTTGCCGCTGCGCTGAAGACCGAGATTGATACCGCGCAGGAACACTTGTCGGTCTATTTTGATCCGGATCATGAAGGCGAAAGATCACTTGTCGTTCTGATTGCCTTGCTGGACAAGATGTCTGCGACCATCGAAATGCTTGGTGTGCCTTTGCTCAAGAAGCTTATTGATGCGCTTGGTGATGTATGCCGTGGTGTCGAAATCGGGGAAATCGAAACCACCGATGATGCGTCAATGGTCATGGCGCGCGGCCTGTTGCTGATAGAAAACAGTGCTCGCGATATCTCGCATTCAGCTACGGACTGGAAGCGTCATGTTGAAGAGGGCATTGTCCTTCTTGAGAACCTGGCTGGTCACGAAACCAGTTTGCCTGGAGTCGAGGGTTTCGAAGTTTCAGATGGTGAGCTTACTGAAAGCGATTTCCGCCAGCTTCTTTCCGTTGTTGCCGAAGAAATTCGGGCCAATCTTTCCCAGGTGGAGGAGGAGTTTGAGGCGTTTGCCAATGACCGTGGTGCTACTAGTCATCTTGCTGTCATGCAGGACTCTCTTGGCCAGATTTACGGTGCACTGCAGATAATCGGCGAGGAAGTCGCCGGAATGCTGGTGGACCGGACCATGGCGGCGCTGAGAAACATTTCGCGCGGTGTCGTTGAGGTCGATAATGCGGTAATGGATGCATTGGCGATTGCCATCGGCACTATTGGTGCCTATATCGATGGCTTGCTGTACAACCGCTCGAATCTTGATGCCCTGCTCGATCTCGCGTTCCAGGAATTGCATTCCGCCTTTGCCAGCCAGTACCGTTATGAGCGAAATCCGCCGGCATTGATCGAGGCGCTTGAGGATACCGTTATTGCCTGGCGCGATAATTACAACAGTCGCATCATGAACGAGCTGAAACAGGTCAGTGAGGCGGCGCTGAAGGTATCCGATTCACTGGGTATATCGGATGCGTCAGAGCTGGCGCAGCACCTGGTTGAGGCACTTGATGCAGCAGCGAATGCCGATGAACAATCCATAGAATCCGATTCTGCACTTGTCAGTGAACTGGCAGCTCGTTTTATAGAATCTGCCCGGGAGCAGTTCCCGGATGATGCGGTAGAAGCAACCATTCCGTTACCCGAACCCGGACATGCAGCAAGTGCGCCCGTAATTGTTGAAGAGCCAGCGCGAGAGGCTGTATCGCCGGCGCCCGTATCTGCTGCTGCAGCGATGGCGGATGTAGATGATGACTTCGACGAAGAGATCATGGAGATCTTCATCGAAGATGCCCGTGATTCGGTAAATACAATTGTTTCCAATTTCCCTGGCTGGCGCGACAGTGAAGACAACGCCGCTATGCTTGAGGTTCGTCGCGGCTTCCATACTATTAAAGGCAGCGGCCGCATGGTCGGTGTTACCGATATCGCCGAGCTGGCGTGGGCATTTGAGAATATGCTGAACAGGGTGCGCGACGGAAAGATGTCGCGTAACGCCGTGATGGTCGACCTTATTCAGCAGGTCATGGAAGTCATGCCGGTAATGATTGATGCGCTGGAAAGCGGTACCAGTCCTGCAGTGGATCATGAAAGCCTTCGTCTTGCCGCTGAGGCGGTTGCCGAAGGCCGAATAACTGATGCTGAACCGGCAATTCCCGTTTCCGAACCAATAGTAACTGAGCCGGCACAAGTGGAAGTCAGTTATGAGCCCGATGAGCCCGAGATTCAACCGGTAGCAAAAGCTGATGACGAACCGGTCGTATCGCTGGACGGGACTCTGCTTAATATTTTTGTCACCGAGACGCGTGGTCATTTGCAGTCAATTCGAAATCACGTTGGCGCCTGCCAAAAACGCGGAAGTTGTTTCGCCGACGCCGATATGGTTCGCGTGGCTCATACGGTTGCCGGAAGCGGCCGCTCTGTCGGTCTGACTGATATGTCTACTGCAGCGAAGGAGATGGAGAAACTTTTCCTGGCTGCCCAGGAGCATGGTTTTCTGCTCACATCTGAGCCCATAGCCCTGTACAGCGAGCTTGAGCAAAGTGTTGGTGCGCTGGTTGATGTGCTGTTGGCCAAGCAGGGGAGTTGCAGCGAGGGGGACATGGCGTCGTTTATAGACCTGGCCGCCCGGATCGCTGATGCAGAAACCCGCCTCGGCAATGCCCCGGTCCAACCCGCGCCTGAACCGGACGTTGTCCCGGTGGCTGAACCTGAACAGCAGCCGGTTGCTGCTGAGCCTGTGCAGGCTGTTGCCCCGGAACAGGAAGATTTGTCGTTGTTTACTGAAGAATTCGGCGCCATTCTGGCCGCTGGCATCACAACGCCTGCTGCCGACGATGGTGGCGATGTCGCTCCACAACCTGTTGTTGACGATGTTGTTTCCGAGCAAATTGATGAAGACCTTGCAGATATCTTTTACGAAGAGGCGGTTGATATTCTGCAGAATCTGAATGAGGCTATTGCAACATGGCGCGGCGACCAGTCCAATACCGGAGTGATCGGGGACATGAAGCGCGCCCTGCATACCTTCAAGGGCGGTGCGCGCATGGCTGGCGCCATGACTCTGGGTGAGTTAGCCCATAAAACGGAGACCATGCTGGGCAAGGTTGAATCCGGAGATATACCCGCTGCCAGGCCGGTGCTGTCCTTGCTGGAAGAAATGCATGATACCTCGGCAGCAGCATGCGAACAGCTCAATGCCGGTCAACCAATGACAGGCCTGAAAACGCTGGAAGCCCGGCTCGATGCCATGATTGCCGGTCAGGCACCAACAGCGCTGTCAACGCCGGCTGTCGCCCACGTCGTTGCGCCAAGTGCAGTGACAACGGTAGCGGAACAGGTGAAAGCACCGGCAGCACAAGCTGTTCAGCCCGAGCCTGTATCAACCAGGCCGGCAGTTGTTCCGGCCGATGTCACTTTGCCTGCTGATAACATTGATACAGACCTGGCTGATATCTTCTACGAAGAGGCGGTAGATCTTTTGTCCATTGTCAACGACAGCCTGGTCAAATGGCGTACCGATACCGGAAACACATCTCCGCTGACCGATCTGAAGCGGGCAATGCATACCTTCAAGGGTGGTGCGCGCATGGCTGGCGCCATGTCTATCGGCCAGGTTGCCCATCTGACTGAAACAGCCGTCGAGCGCGCAGAGAGCGGAACCTTGACGGCTGACACCGGCCTGATCGACCTGCTTGACGAGGTGCATGATACATTTGTCAGCGCGATAGAGCAGGTCAATTCCGGACAGGCTATTTCAGGACTAGAGGCTATTGCCGGTCGTCTTGATGCCGCGATTCGCAGCGGCAAGGCAGGGGCGACTGCAACGACCAAACCCATTGATCCCGGAGCGTTGATTGAGCAGCGCATGGCCGCTGCCCAGAGAGCCATAGAAGAAAAGGCTGCGCAACGCCAGGTAAAAGCTGGAACCCGGGTGAGTGAATCACCGTTAACCGAACCGGCGGACTCTGCGGAACTGGTGAGCCAGCCTGTTGTGCCTGCCGCACCCGCGCCAATGCCGGTTGCGCAGCCGGATCTGACGCAGCTCGCCAGTGCTGACCCGATGGTGTTGCGTGATGAGGTCTTTACGGAAAAAGGAAAGGGCCTGGAAAAAACCGAGCGGCGTGAACAGATTCGTGTGCGTACAGATCTGCTCGATACACTGGCCAATTACGCCGGCGAAGTCAGTATTTCCCGTGCGCGTATGGAGCAGCAGGTTTATGGACTGCGTGAAAACCTGGGTGAATTGCAGTCCAACGTACATCGTTTCCGGGATCAGTTGCGCGAACTGGAAATCCAGTCTGAATCACAAATGGCCGCCCGTATTGAAGCGGCCGGCGCCGAGAACATGGAAGATTTTGATCCTCTGGAATTTGACCGTTTCACAGCTTTGCAGCAGTTGTCGCGGTCATTAACAGAGAGCTTCCATGACCTGACATCGATTCAGAACAGTCTTGGCAATTTCGCCAGTGAGGCAGAAACGGTTCTGGTTCAGCAGGCCCGTATCAATACCGATCTGCAGGAAGGATTGATGCGCACCCGAATGGTGGCGTTGTCAACCCAGGCAACACGCTTGCGCCATATCGTGCGCCAGACATCGCGTGAACTTGGCAAATCAGCACAGCTCGTAATTAACAATACCGAAGTAGAGCTTGATCGAAACGTGCTTGAGCGCATGATAGGTCCGTTCGAACACATGATTCGTAATGCGATTGATCATGGCCTGGAGCCGGCTGAAAAACGCAAGGCTGCGGGCAAGCCCGAACTTGGAACAATTCGTATTGATCCGGTTCAGCAAGGCAACGAAGTGGTTATTCGCGTATCTGATGACGGGCGCGGACTCGATATTGCTGCCATCAGGAAGAAGGCTGTTGAGCGAGGCTTGATGTCAGAATCCTCGACGTTGTCTGACCAGGAAGTTACCCAGTTTATCTTGATGGCCGGATTCTCCACGGCAACTGCAGTCACCCATATCTCGGGTCGTGGTGTCGGCATGGATGTGGTACATAATGAAGTGCGCCAGCTTGGCGGCTCCATGTCTGTCGATACCAAGGCAGGCGAAGGCACAACATTTATTATTGCACTGCCTTTGACCCTGTCTATTATGCAGGCGCTGATGGTAAAAGCAGGCGAACAGTTGTACGCGGTACCGCTTTCTGCCGTTATTAACCTGGTTGAACTGCCGGCGAAGGACATCAAGGGTTTGTCAGTCGGTGACAACCCGCTGCTTAATTATCGCGACCAGGTATTCCCTTTCATGCATCTTGGCGAGCGCCTTGGCGTGTCGTCCGCCAATAACAGGGGCAAAAAAGTTCCGATCCTGCTGGCCAGAAGCGGGCCGCGGGAAGTGGCGATTGAAGTGGACGGGCTGGGCGGTACCCGTGAAATCGTAATCAAGGGAGTTGGTCGACAGGTGGGAGAAGTCCAGGGAATTGGTGGTGCCACTATTCTTGGTGACGGTAGCGTCGTCTTGATCCTGGATATTCCCGGGCTGTGGCTGCATGAAGAAGGCTTGCACGTTGCAGAAAAAGCTCATGCCACGGTTTCACGTACCAGCGCCCCGGCTGCCGATGTTGTTCCGGAAGCTGCCGATATTGCAGATGACGTGATCACAGCGCCGACAAGTGTACCGTCGGTAACACCTGAGCCGCGACCATCCACGGAAAAACGACCACCAATCGTGATGGTGGTGGATGACTCGCTCACGGTAAGAAAGATTACTTCCCGGCATTTGCACAAACGCGGCATGGAAGTACACACGGCAAAAGACGGCCTTGACGCAGTTGAACAGTTACGTGAAATCGTGCCAGATGTCATGCTGGTAGATATTGAAATGCCGCGCATGGACGGCTACGAATTGACGTCCCGTATTCGAGCGGAATCCGGGCTGAAGCACATACCTATTATAATGATCACGTCCCGCGCCGGCGCCAAGCACAAGGAAAAAGCGTTGAGCCTGGGTGTTGATATTTATATGAGTAAGCCGTACCAGGAAGACACTTTGCTGGCGAACATCGAGCAAATGCTGAATTATCGCCATGAAGACAATGTTTCGTAACGTGCGAACCAGTCTGATGTCTGGGAACAGCAAACAAGGGGAAGATAAATGGCCCAATTTCTGAAGGTAACAGTCGGAAATTCTGTATACCTGTTACCGGGAAAAGCCAGCCTGGGTATCGTGCAAAAGGACAAACTGATGCTTAATGGTGCCGGCGGAAACATCGTCGGCTGGAAACAGGATGCATCTGGTCGTTGGCCAGCATATGCCCTGACCGAAGACTGGGCGGTCGATTCATCAGCTTCGTGGGAGCGCGCCGTGTTTATACCGGGTTCTCCATCGCCAATTGGTATCGGCGCCAACACGGTTGAAATGATGACTAATGTTGATATTGAGCCACAACAGTTCACGCCGGCTGGCCCGGCGCCGTCCCGGTTTGGTCATCTGTTTAATGCGGTCTGGGTCGATGATGGTGTGACACACCTGGTGATTAATCCACCCGGGGTTGCCGGTTACCTGTCTACCGTGGGTGGATCATCATGAGTAACGCATCAGCACTTAGGCAGTCTTTGCATGTACTGGAAATACCTACTGCAGGGCATCCAATACTGGTACCCAGTGCCTGTGTAGCCGAAGTGGTCAATATCGGAACCGTCACGCGAGCACCACAAGCACCTTCCTGGTGCATGGGAATTGTTGGCTGGCGCCTGCAAGGCGTACCGATAATATCGTTTGAGGAATTGACCGGTCAGCCCACTGGCGGTATTGCTACTCGGGGCAAGTTGATTGTCTTTTTCCCGTTTCCCGGGCAACCGAAGCACCAGTTTTTTGCCATCATGAGTACATCCGAGCCGCAACCGCACACGTTGAACGCAGCCGATGCTGTGTCGGTGACTTCCCCGGTTCAGTCGACCTATGTTGCCGCGTCAATCAACCTTAAAGGCACGTCTGTACTTATCCCCAATTGGGATACATTGGGTGCCGTTGTATTTCCCAAGATGGTGTAAACCAGTGGTCGGCAATAGGTCGATTGATCTATTGCTCAGTATCCCCAGTAACTGGCCAGAAGCTCCCGGTATCCATCGTAGTCTGACGCATCACCGGCAATCAGTTGATTCAATCCCGCTTGTTCCAGTGCAAATCTGCCCGCAGAGGAATCTGCTGCAAACAGTAATGCGCGCTGGACCTGGCGAAAAATGACCGGGTCCAGATCGCGTGATGCAGTAATGGCGCGTGCCGCGACCGGCTCGGTGATGGCCAGGATGCGATAACCCTGGCTGATTTCGAGCAAGTCTGACGCCAGTGAAGTTGGCAGCATGAGTGCCGCAACTTTGTCTTGGTCCAGCAGTTCAAGCCCGTCCTGGTAATCAGAGATAGGGTAAATCCTTGGCTGCCGCGCCGGGTCGGGCAGCATGGCATGAAGCCGGGTGGCATCCAGGCTAGGTATATCGCGCACGGCTACGGGTTTGCCGGCAAATTTATGTAGCGGAGTGTTATCGGTCGATCGGGTAATGAGCGCCAGACTGCTGCTGCCAGTCTCCTTGGCCAACAGGCGGTTGCCGAGTTTTGTCAGACGATAGTCAGAAAAATGCGCGGCATCAATGGCTATCTCCCTGGACGAAGCGACACGCACAGACGTCCAGTGAAACAGGAAATTGTGTGACGTGCGAACCCGGTACCGGTATCCGGTGCGGGCTTCCAGGTAATCCGCCAATGCCTGAAAACGTAGCGCAGAATCAGCCTCATTTTTTCCCATGGGCGGCACCACCATGGTGATGGGATCTGTTGCATCGAGTGGATTTTTGCCCGGAATCGTGTCCTGATGGCGCGAGGCTGAGCCGGTAGCGCAACTGCCAAACAGCATCACAATCGCCGCTGGCAGTATCAGTCGCCGGTAAGCAAGAAAAAATAAGGTTTTTTGACGATGGGGTCGGTTCATGAATTCAGGCTTTCGTTCGGTTGTTCGTGGGCGTTTGGAGTCTAGAACAGAGGATGCACAGACTGTGCCAGAACAAACTGGGAAAACATGCGTAAAACGGTACAATGCGGCACCGTAAAAACTGTTTTCGTGAGTTTCCTGATGCTTGATGCTCTTCAATATATCTCGCAACTCGTGCCGCGACTGGCCAGCGAAGAACTCATGGACCGATTTAACCGGGTGCAGGTCGAGCAGAAAAAGGACGGCAGCCTCGTAACCGATGCAGATGCGGCAATGCAGGCGCGCATATGTACGGAACTGCAAGAAAAGTGGCCTGAAATCAGCATATTGGGTGAAGAGATGCCGGCCAGCGAGCAGTCCAGGCTACTGGCTACTGGCAAGCCTATCTGGTGCCTCGATCCGCTTGATGGCACGACCAATTTCGCCGCAGGCATGCCGATTTTTTCGGTATCGCTGGCGTTAATCGAGAATAATCAGCCGCTTCTTGCCCTGGTTTACGATCCAGTGAGAAAAGAATGCTTCACCGCCATGGCCGGAAAAGGCGCCTGGTTGAATGGCGTGCCGCTGTGCGTCAGCCCCTGGACACGGGGGCTGCCGGAAGCGGTGGCAATGGTGGATTTCAAACGCCTCAGCGCCGAGGAAGCCACGGCGCTGGTTGTCGATCCCCCGTTTCGCTCCCAGCGGAATTTGGGAACCTCTGCTCTGGAGTGGGCCTGGCTGGCTGCCGGGCGGTTCCAGTTGTACCTGCACGGCGGGCAAAAACTATGGGATCGCGCGGCGGGTTCATTGATTGCCCGGGAGGCGGGTGTTAGTGCACGTACACCAGGTGGAGATCCGATTTTCGTCGATAAATTGACGTCCTGCCCTATTCTGGCGGCGTGTGATGACGCGCTGTGGACAGAGTGGCACGGCTATTTGAATACCATTTAAAACAATTTTTCCGATAAAAGACACTTATAGCGCCCAAAATACGAGAAATGGACGGCATTTCCACTATTGCGGCCACGGGCAGGGTGAGAGAGAATACGCGCCTATTTTTGGACACTGAATCCGGATACAGCCAGGCAAGGGCGGCCGTATTCGCAATTAATCGTCGCCATAATTTTTGTTGCCCGGCTTCCATTACAGCCGGCAGGGATCAGATTTACCCGATAACCCGGTAGCGGTTTCGGTGAGCAAATTTAAATCTTGTTAAAGGGGTAAAACATGTCAAAAGCAGCAGCGCCAAGTCGTCGTGAAATGGCTAATGCCATTCGGGCCCTGAGTATGGATGCGGTTCAGAAGGCCAACTCCGGACACCCGGGTGCGCCGATGGGCATGGCGGATATCGCCGAAGTCCTGTGGAACGACCACATGACCCACAACCCGGCCAATCCGAAGTGGCCGAACCGCGACCGCTTCATTCTGTCCAACGGTCATGGCTCCATGCTGATTTACTCGCTGTTGCACCTGACCGGTTACGACCTGTCAATTGACGACCTGAAGAATTTCCGCCAACTGCATTCCAAGACCCCGGGCCACCCGGAATACGGCTATGCGCCGGGCGTGGAAACCACCACCGGCCCCCTGGGCCAGGGTATTACCAACGCTGTAGGCATGGCGATTGCTGAAAAAGCACTGGCAGGCCAGTTCAACCAGAAGGGCCACAATATTGTTGATCACAATACCTGGGTGTTCATGGGCGATGGTTGCCTGATGGAAGGTATTTCGCACGAAGCCTGCTCACTGGCCGGTACCCTGGGCCTGGGCAAGTTGATCGCGTTCTGGGATGACAACGGCATCTCCATCGACGGTCACGTTGAAGGCTGGTTCACTGATGACACACCGAAGCGCTTTGAATCCTACGGTTGGCACGTGATTCCAGGCGTGGACGGCCATGACTCTGCGGCTATTGAAAAGGCTATCGAGCAGGCCAAGGCCATGACCGACAAGCCGACCCTGATTTGCTGCAAGACCACTATCGGGTTTGGTTCACCGAACAAGGCCGGTTCGCACGCCTGTCATGGCGCGCCGCTGGGCGAAGAAGAGATCAACCTGACCAAGGCAGCACTGGGCTGGGATCATGGAGCGTTTGAAGTACCGGCCAATGTTTACAATGGCTGGGACGCCAAGGATGCCGGCGCCAAGGCCGAACAGGCCTGGAACGACAAGTTTGCCGCCTACAAGGCAGAGCACCCTGAGCTGGCCGCCGAATTTGAACGCCGCATGAACGGTGACTTGCCTGCAGACTGGGCCAAGACCTCGGCTGGTTATATCGCCAGCGTTAATGCCGCGGCCAAGACCGTGGCTACGCGCAAGGCGTCCCTGGCCTGTATCGAAGCGTTTTCACCGGCGCTGCCGGAACTGTTCGGTGGTTCCGCTGACCTTGGTTGCTCCAACCTGACCGAATGGTCCGGCTACAAGCCGATGGATGCCAACGAAGTCGCCAACTATGTCCGCTATGGCGTGCGTGAATTCGGTATGTCTGCCATTATGAACGGAATTGCCCTGCACGGTGGCCTGATTCCGTTTGGCGCAACCTTCCTGATGTTCTCTGAATACGCGCGTAACGCCCTGCGTATGGCTGCGTTGATGAAACAGCGCTCCATCTTTGTTTATACCCACGATTCCATCGGTTTGGGTGAAGATGGTCCGACGCATCAACCCGTTGAACAGATTCCGACCATGCGCATGATTCCCAACATGGCGTTGTGGCGTCCATGTGATGCGGTTGAAGCGGCTGTTGCCTGGTCAAAAGCCATCGAACGTCGCGACGGTCCGACCTGCCTGATTTTCTCGCGCCAGGATTTGCCACACCAGGTTCGCAGTGATGCCCAGATCGCCGACATCGCCAAGGGCGGTTACATCCTGAAGGACTGTGACGGCACACCTGATGCCATCATTATCGGTACCGGTTCCGAAGTTCAGCTTGCCACGGGCGCAGCTGAAGCCATGTCCGGCAAAAAGGTTCGCGTGGTATCCATGCCTTCTGTTGACGCATTTGAAGCCCAGGACGACAGCTATCGCAGCAACGTACTGCCAAAGGGCGTTCCGACTGTAGCTGTTGAAGCGGCCGTTGAAGCCGGCTGGTACAAGTATGCTGACAAGGTTGTGGGAATCAATCGCTTCGGTGAATCCGCGCCTGACAAGGTACTGTTCAAGGAATTTGGCTTCACCGTTGAAAACGTCGCGAACGCCGTTGAATCAGTTTTGTAATTCAAGAAATTTTGAGAACCTTTAAGGGGAGATAAACAATGACTATTAAAGTCGGTATTAATGGATTCGGCCGTATCGGCCGCATGGTATTCCGCGCTGTATACAACGAATTCAACGACATCGAAATCGTTGGTATCAATGACCTGCTGGACGCTGATTACCTGGCGTACATGCTGAAGTATGACTCTGTTCACGGCCGTTTCAAGGGCACCGTTGAAGGTGGCGATGGCTGCATGATCGTCGATGGCAAGAAGATTCGCCTGACTGCTGAGCGCGACCCGGCCAACCTGAAGTGGAGCGACGTTGGTGCGGATATCGTTATCGATTCCACCGGCTTCTTCCTGACTGAAGAAGGTTGCCAGAAGCACATTGATGCTGGCGCCAAGAAAGTGGTTATGTCCGCTCCTTCCAAGGACGGCACGCCGATGTTTGTTTACGGCGTAAACCATGAAACCTACGCAGGTCAGGCAATTGTTTCCGCTGCTTCATGCACCACCAACTGCCTGGCGCCTGTCGCCAAGGTTCTGAACGACAACTGGGGTATCAAGCGCGGCCTGATGTCTACCGTTCACGCTGCTACCGCTACCCAGAAAACTGTTGATGGCCCTTCTTCAAAGGACTGGCGCGGTGGTCGTGGCATTCTGGAAAACATCATCCCTTCTTCCACTGGTGCTGCCAAGGCAGTAGGTGTTGTTCTGCCTGAGCTGAATGGCAAGCTGACCGGTATGGCGTTCCGTGTGCCGACTTCTGACGTTTCAGTTGTTGACCTGACTGTTGAGCTGGAAAAGCCGGCCAAGTACGCTGATATCTGCGCGGCCATGAAGAAGGCTTCCGAAACCAAGGGCATCGGCGATACCCTGGGTTACACCGACGAGAAAGTGGTTTCTACTGACTTCCGTGGTGTTGGCTACTCTTCAATCTTTGATGCCGAAGCCGGTATTGCCCTGGATGACACCTTTGTCAAGGTTGTCAGCTGGTACGATAATGAGTATGGCTATACGTGTAATATGATGAGGTTTGTCCAGCACGTAGCCGCGAATTAAGCGGATCTTTTGCACGCTGAGGGTGTTGCGGCACGAGTTTTAATTGCTCATGTACGCGCATGTACACTGCGCATTAAAACTCGCACCGCGCCTACTCAGCGCACAAAATTTCTCGCTTAATTTATTGCCGGGAGTTGAGCAGGACTATTTCTTGCTTTTTTGGCCGGGAATGAAACGAGCAGAAAAGAAAATTGATTGGCCCGGGGTGACAACAGCCCGGACTGATTGATTACCAAGCATTGAGAATCATTTGCCAAGTTGTTGGTCAAAATTTGCCAAATAATTCTTTATCTATCTGGAGTTGTGAAATGTCTTTCATCAAACTGACTGATCTTGATCTGGCTGGCAAGCGTGTACTGATTCGTGCCGACCTGAATGTTCCTGTCAAAGACGGCAAGGTAACTTCCGATGCCCGTATTACCGCATCCATGCCGACTATCGAGCACTGCATGAAAGCCGGCGCAAGAGTCATGGTGATGTCACACCGTGGACGTCCTGAAGAAGGCAAGGCCGACGAAGAAAATTCCATGGCCCCGATTGCCGCCGATATGTCCGCCAAGCTGGGTCGTGACGTTCGCCTGGTCAAGGACTACATCAATGGTGGTTTTGAAGTAGCTGAAGGCGAATGCGTACTGCTGGAAAATGTCCGTTTCAATGCCGGTGAAAAGAAAGACAACGAAGAGCTGGCAAAAAAATACGCCGCGCTGTGCGACATATTTGTCATGGACGCTTTCGGGACCGCCCATCGCGCCCAGGCTTCTACCCACGGTGCCGGAAAGTTTGCACCGACTGCCTGCGCCGGTTTGTTGCTGGCAGAAGAACTGGACGCGCTGGCCAAGGCCCTGGCTAACCCGGCAAGACCGATGGTAGCCATTGTTGGTGGCTCCAAGGTTTCAACCAAGCTGACCGTACTGGAAGCCCTGTCCGAGAAAGTTGACCAGATGGTTGTCGGTGGCGGTATTGCCAATACGTTCCTGAAAGCGGCCGGTCACCCGGTTGGCAAGTCACTGTGTGAAGTCGACCTGGTGGACACTGCCAAGGGCCTGATGGAAAAAATGAATGCGCGCGGCGCATCTATTCCAATTGCAACTGATGTTGTCGTTGGCAAGAACTTCGATGAAAACGAACCGGCTGTTCTGAAAAAGGCCGATGAAGTTGCGGATGACGAAATGATTTTTGATATTGGTCCTGATTCAGCGAAAGAACTGGCAGATATAATTGCCAAGGCCGGCACCATTGTCTGGAACGGCCCTGTCGGCGTATTCGAGTTTGATCAGTTCGGTGAAGGTACCAAAACTGTTTCCATGGCAATTGCCAATGCCGATGGTTTCAGTCTCGCCGGCGGCGGTGACACCATTGCCGCCATCCAGAAATACAACATCTATGACAAGGTGTCGTATATATCAACAGCCGGTGGCGCATTCCTGGAGTACCTGGAAGGCAAAACTTTGCCGGCAGTTGCCATGCTGGAAGAGCGCGCCAAGGGCTAAACTACAATCACGGGCCGCGGCGGCATGCCTGCAGTCCGTGTTGGGGAATTTATGTTAAGACGTACAAAAATAGTCGCCACCATCGGTCCGGCCAGCGAAGATCCGCAGATCCTCGACAAGCTGATCGAGGCCGGCGTTGACGTGGTGCGCCTGAACTTCTCGCACGACAAACCGGAAGTACACATGCGTCGCGCCGAAGAGATGCGTGACCGCGCCAAGGCTCATGGCCGTGAAGTCGGTGTTCTGGCCGACATGCAAGGGCCAAAAATCCGTATCGGCAGGTTCAGGGACAAGAAAATCATCCTGAAAGAGGGTGCGACTTTTGTACTTGATGCAGATATGGATATCGAGGCCGGCACCGAGGAAGCGGTCGGGCTCGACTACAAGGAATTGCCTAACGACGTTCAGCGCGGTGACAACCTGTTGCTGGATGACGGTAGAATTATCTTGTGGGTCGACAAGGTTGAAGGTGCGCGGGTTTGCTGCAAGGTTGTCATTGGTGGAGACCTGTCAAACAACAAGGGCATCAACAAGCAAGGCGGCGGTCTTTCCGCAAAGGCGCTTACTGACAAGGATCGCCGGGACATCAAGACTGCAGCTGAGCTGAAGGCCGATTACGTCGCCATTTCATTTCCGCGTGATGCCGATGATGTTCGTGAGGCGCGTGACTTGTTGCGCGCAGCCGGCGGTCATGGCGGTATTGTTGCCAAGATAGAACGTACCGAGGCCCTGGACAACATCGAAGAAATTATTCGTGAAGCCGATGCCATCATGATTGCCCGTGGCGACCTGGGCGTGGAAATCGGTGACGCGGCGTTGCCACCGATCCAGAAAAAACTGATCAAGCTTGCTCGCACCATGAACAAGGTGGTGATCACGGCAACCCAGATGATGGAGTCGATGATCGAAAATGCCATGCCGACGCGTGCCGAGGTATCTGATGTTGCCAATGCGGTAATCGATGGCACTGATGCGGTGATGCTGTCTGCGGAAACCGCGGCCGGCAAGCATCCGGTAGCGGCAGTCGCTGCCATGGATCGAGTCTGCAAGGTGGCTGAACAGACTCGTGAAGTGAAGAGTTCTACGCACCGCATGGAAGTTTCATTTCAGTACATTGATGAGGCGATTGCCATGTCGACAATGTACGCGGCCAATCATTTGCCGGTCCGCGCCATTGCTTCACTGACTGAATCCGGATCGACTGCCCAGTGGATGTCCCGTATCAGTTCCGGCGTGCCGATCTATGCCCTGACGCCGCACGAAGCCACGCGTCGCAAGGTGTGCCTGTATCGCGGTGTGTACCCGGTCAGTTTTCAGTTGACCTGTAATGATCCAGCAGTGGTCATGCAGGAGGCGGTTGATGAGCTGCGTCGTCGTGGCGCTGTACGGGAAGGTGAAGTGGTCATTCTGACCATCGGTGAACCGCTGGCCAAGCCGGGTGGAACCAATACAATGAAGATCGTCCAGGTTGGCGATCATCACGATTAACTAACGGAATTTCAATTAAACGCATCCTGGAGGATATTATGGCTCTAGTCTCACTTCGTCAGTTGCTGGATCACGCCGCCGAAAACGGTTACGGCATGCCGGCTTTCAATGTCAACAACATGGAACAGGTTCACGCCATCATGCAGGCGGCGGATGAAGCCAATAGCCCGGTGATCCTGCAGGGTTCCGCCGGTGCCCGTTCTTACGCCGGTGAGCCATTTCTGCGTCACCTGATTTCCGCTGCAGTTGAAATGTATCCGCATATCCCGCTGGTTATGCACCAGGATCACGGTTCCGAGCCTGCAGTATGCTTGCGCTCTATCCAGTCCGGGTTCTCTTCGGTCATGATGGACGGCTCGTTGATGGCAGACATGAAGACTCCTTCCAGCTACGAATACAACGTTGACGTTACTCGTGAAGTCGTCAAGATGGCCCATGCCGGCGGTGTTTCCGTAGAAGGCGAGCTTGGCTGCCTGGGTTCCCTGGAAACCGGTATGATGGGTGAAGAAGATGGTCATGGTGCCGAGGGCGCCCTGGATCATTCACAGCTTCTTACTGACCCGCAGGAAGCCAAGGATTTTGTCGAAGCTACAGGTGTTGACGCTCTGGCTATCGCTATCGGCACTTCTCATGGCGCCTACAAGTTTACCCAGCCGCCTACCGGCAAGGTGCTGCGTATTGATCGTATCAAGGAAATCCACGCTGTTATCCCTGATACCCACCTCGTAATGCATGGCTCATCTTCTGTGCCGCAGGACTGGCTGGAAATCATCAATAACTTCGGCGGTGACATGGGTCAGACCTATGGCGTACCGGTTGAAGAAATCGTTGAGGGCATCAAGTCAGGTGTTCGTAAGGTCAATATTGATACCGACCTGCGCATGGCTTCTACCGGTGCGATTCGCAAGCACATGGCTGAAAACAAGTCCAACTTCGATCCACGCAAGTTCCTGAAGGAGTCTACCAAGGCCATGAAGGAAATCTGCAAGGCGCGTTACGAAGCTTTTGGCTGCGCCGGCCAGGCAGACAAGATCAAGCCTGTTTCACTTGAGAAGATGATCGGCTTCTACAAATAAGACCGGTCTCAAGAAAAAAACGGCCCCGAAACGGGGCCGTTTTTTATTGTATACCGGAAAGTGTCATCATGAATTCAGCTGGTGCTCTTTCCACAACAAAAATACTGCAGGCAATACTACCAGGGTCAAAAGTGTGGCACTGACCATGCCACCAACCATGGGTGCGGCAATGCGACGCATAACCTCCGAACCGGTACCGCCACCAAGCATGATCGGTAACAGGCCGGCAATAATGGCCGAGACTGTCATCATGATCGGGCGTACCCGCAGCAAGGCACCCTGGATTACCGCTTCCTTGATGTGCTTGTGGTTCAGCACTGTGTACTTGCGCTTCATGTCATCGTAGGCCTGGTTCAGGTATACCAGCATGATGACACCGATTTCCACTGCAACACCGGCAAGGGCGATAAAGCCAACGCCTACGGCTACTGACATGTTGTAACCCAGCACATAAAGCAGCAGGAATCCGCCTACCAATGCCAGTGGCAATGTGCCCATGATAATCATGACTTCCGTGAAATTACGGAAGTTCAGGTACAACAACAGGATAATAATGGCCAACGTTAACGGTACGACAACCGACAACCGCTCCTTGGCGCGCACCATGTACTCGTACTGTCCCGACCAGGCGATGGAATACCCGGCCGGCAGTTTCACCTGTTCGGCAACGACTTTTTGCGCTTCTTTGACATAGGATCCCAGGTCGCGACCCTGTATATCAACAAACGTCCAGCCATTGGGGCGTGCATTCTCGCTCTTGATCATGGCAGGCCCGCTTTCAACAATAATATTGGCCACCTCGCCGAGCGGGATGCGTGCACCAGCGGGCGTGACAATCGGCAAGTTACGCAGTTTCTCCACCGAGTCGCGTACATCACGAGGGTAGCGAATATTGACCGGATAACGTTCCAGCCCCTCAACTGTCTGGGTGATGTTCATGCCGCCAATCGCGGTACGTATTACTTCGTGAATGTCGCTGATGTTGAGACCGAAGCGTGAAGCCTTGACGCGATCGATATCAGCAGTGACATAGCGTCCTCCGGCTACCCGTTCTGAGTACACCGAGGCAGTACCTGGAACAGGCTTCAGTACCTCTTCCAGCTGTTTGCCTATTTTTTGTATTTGCTCGAGGTCCGGGCCGGCAACCTTGATACCCACCGGGGTCTTGATCCCGGTTGCGAGCATGTCGATGCGGGTTTTGATCGGCATGACCCAGGCATTGGTCAGGCCGGGAAAGCGCACCAGTTCATCGAGCTCTTTTTTGAGCTTGTCCAGTGTCATCCCGTCTCGCCATTGATCCCGGGGTTTGAGCTGGATCGTGGTTTCGATCATGGTGAGCGGCGCCGGGTCGGTGGCAGTGTCGGCCCGGCCGATCTTGCCAAATACGCGCCGGACTTCCGGCAACGTGCTTATGAGCTTGTCGGTTTGTTGCAACAGTTCCTGTGCCTTGCCGATGGATATGCCCGGGAACGTAGTGGGCATGTACATGAGATCACCTTCGTCCAGGTCCGGCATGAACTCGGAGCCCAATTGCATCATTGGCCAGATTCCCAGCACAACGATAGCGCCGGAGACCGCCAATACCTGTTTGGGTTTCTCCAGTACCCAGTTGATCATAGGTTGGTAAGTGTTTACCAGGAAGCGGTTGACGGGATTTTCGTGTTCCGGCGTAACATGGCCGCGAATAAAGTAGCCCATCAACACCGGGACCAGGGTTATAGACAGGCCTGCCGCAGCGGCCATGGCATAGGTCTTGGTAAAGGCCAGCGGCGCAAACAATTTGCCTTCCTGGGCCTCGAGAGTGAACACCGGCAGAAAGCTGAGTGTGATGATCAGCAGTGAGAAGAACAGCGGTGGCCCCACTTCCCGGGTTGCTTCACCGATAATTCGCCAGCGATTGTCATCGGTCAGTGGCTCGCGCTCGATATGTTTGTGTACGTTCTCAATCATGACAATGGCGGCATCGACCATGGCGCCTATAGCGATGGCAATGCCGCCCAGTGACATAATGTTGGCGTTAATGCCTTGTTGGTACATGATTATGAAGGCGGTCAATATTCCCAGTGGCAGGCTGACGATAACCACAAGAGATGAGCGCAAATGAAACAGGAATACCGCGCAAACCAGGGCGACAACAATGAATTCTTCCACGAGCTTGCCGGCCAATGTGCTCACTGCCCGATTGATAAGGCTGGAGCGATCATAGGTTTCAACGATTTCGACGCCCTGGGGCAGGCCCTGCTTCAGCTTCTCAATCCTGGCCTTGACGCCTTTTATGGTAGTCAGTGCGTTTTCGCCAAAGCGCATGACGATAATGCCGCCCACTACTTCCCCCTGGCCGTCAAGATCGGCAATGCCTCGCCGCATTTGCGGGCCAAGACGAATATGGGCAACATCTTTTAGCAAAATTGGCGTTCCCTGTTTGTTTACGCCAAGCGGTATGCGTTCGAGATCATTAATAGACTGGATATAGCCGGTCGCACGAACCATGTATTCGGCTTCAGCCATTTCGATTACCGAGCCGCCGGTTTCCTGGTTGGCGTTCTTGATGGCCATGCTGACGCGTGATAATGGCAGGCCGTAGGCGCGCAGCCGGTCCGGGTCCAGTGCTACCTGGTATTGCTTGACCATGCCGCCGACGGTGGCAACTTCCGATACGCCGGGTACGGTCTGCAGTTCATATTTCAGAAACCAGTCCTGCAGTGATCGCAACTGGGCAAGATCGTGTGTTCCGGTTCTGTCGACCAGGGCATATTCATAAATCCAGCCGACACCGGTCGCGTCCGGACCCAGTGTCGGTCGAGCCGAATCCGGCAACCGACTGGCAACCTGGCTGAGGTACTCGAGTACACGCGTACGCGCCCAGTAGGGATCGGTGTCTTCGGCAAATATGATGTATACATAGGAGTCGCCAAAGAATGAGTAACCGCGAACGGTAACGGCACCCGGAACCGACAGCATCGCCGTGGTCAACGGATAAGTAACCTGGTCCTCGACAACTCTTGGCGCTTGCCCAGGATAGGAAGTTTTGACAATAACCTGGACGTCAGACAGATCCGGAATGGCATCGAGCGGTGTATTCTTGGCGGCGAAAATTCCCCAGCCGATCAGCAGACCGGTCAGCAGCAATACCATGAATCGATTATTGAGCGACCAGTCAATGAGTCTGTTAATCATTGAGGTAGCTCCTGGTGCTGCATCTTGTCGATGCTGTTGATAACGTAGCCATCATCCACTGGTTCCAGGGTAAAACTGACATGATCGCCGGGCTTGAACCGGCTGATGTCCACGCCATGCTTGTACCTGAAATCCATTACCATGGATGGCCAGCCCAGCGACTGGATAGGGCCGTGTTCCATATTGATTTTATGTTCGTCAGGCTTGAGCGCCTTGATTGTGCCCATGCCCTCGATAACCATGTCTTCGCCCCCGCCGATCTTGCTGTCAGCGGAAGAGGTTGTTGTTTTGGTTTCGGACATGCGGGTGAGGCTGGCTTTCAGGCTGGCTTCGGAATCAATGAGGAACTGGCCGGAGGTTACGACGGCGTCTCCCTGTTCAAGCCCGGCGATAACTTCGACGTTATCACCGGATTCAACCCCGACAACGATATTGCGCGGTGCAAATCGTCCCTCTCCCTTGTTGATAATGACGCGGGTGTTCTGGCCGGTGCGAATCAGCGCTTCGCGGGGAATGACCAGGACTTCGCGGGTGGCACCGCCGAATATCGTGACGTCGGCGTACATATTCGGCTTTAATGCTTCGTTTATGTTATCGAACTTGAGCCTTACCTTGAGTGTCCGTGTCTTGGCATCGAGTTGCGGATAGATGTAGTCTACCTTGCCTTCCCAGACCTTGCCGGGAAGGTAGGACAATCGAACTTCTGCAGGTTGGGAGGATTTTACCCAGTCCGCCTGTTGTTCAAACACTTCGGCCTGTATCCAGACCGTGGAAAGATCGGCCAGCGTCATGACATCGGTAGCCGGTTTGACGTACTTGCCTTCGCGTACCATTAGCGCGGACACAACCCCGTCCTGGGGTGCATACACGGTAATGCGTTGTTGCGCCTTGCGTGTTTTCTGCAACTGGTTTATTTGGCCACTGGAGATACCCAGTGCTTTCATGCGGTCACGTGAAGCCCTGATCAGTGATTCACTGTTGGTAGTCAAGGCTTCAAGATATTCTTCCTGGGCATTGACCAGTGCCGGTGAGTATACAGCAAACAACGGCGCCCCCCGTTTGACATGCTCGCCTTCACTTTTGACATGAAGTTTTTCAATCCAGCCATCAGTGCGCAGGTGTATGTGACTGACCCGGGTTTCGTCATGATCAACATAACCCACGGTATCAATGCGGCGCCACAATTTATCAAGCTGGATGGTGGCGGTACGAACGCCAAGGTTCTGGACAACGGCTGGCGATATCTTCACATCAGCACCACCTCCATCATCGTAAATGGCTATGTAGTCCATGCCCATTTCATCCTTCCTCGGTGCGTCGGATGTAATGGTTGGCTTGTGCGGGTGGCGGTAGTACAAGATTTTTCGTTCGGCAGATGTCTCATCGGCGCCGCCTTGGGTTTCGACCTTTTTCTCGACCAGTTCCATGCCGCATATGGGGCAGTTACCGGGCTGGTCGCGAATGATCTGGGGATGCATAGGGCAAACATATTTTGGATCAAGATGTTTGACCGCATGTTCGGCCGCCGATTCTTTTTCTGGACCGGGCCCGGTGGTTGAAGCGGGTTCATTTTCAGTGCATGCCGCGATCGACACGGCAATACCGATAAGCAGTAAAGCGTTGAGGCGGTTCATAGGTTTTCACCTCCAAGGTAAATCAGGTCAGCCTGGGCCTTGGCCCAGTCGGTTTGCAGGCGTAAATGTTGCAACCCGGTTTCGAGTTCCATGACGCGGGCGCGCATCAGATCGGTGAACTGTCCGCGATCGCTTTGATAGGCTCGTAATGCCGCATTGGCATTGGCCCGCGCCTGGGGCACAAGATTGTCAGTGTAGTTGTCAATGCGCATGCCAATATGTCGATAAGCAGCATTTACACTTTCGACCTGCTGGCGCAGCATGCGTAGCATGTCGTCCTTGTTAAGCATGGCGGCACTGTAGGATGATTCGCCGGCGTCTACTTCCTGGCGCTGTCGACCGCCGAACAGCGGGAGGTCCAGCATTAATACCGCTGACGCCATGTCTTCCAGCGGGCGCCCATCCGGGTAGTTGCCTTCGCGTCTGCCATAAGTCAGGTCGATGGTAACCGAGGGTTTGTAACCGGCCCGGGCCAGGTCAATCTCGGCTTTCCTCGCGTCAATCATGGCATCCATTTCACGAATAGCCGGGTGTTGCGGCAACCCATCAACGATATCGTTGACAAGTTTGATGCCGGGCAAGGTCGGGCAACTTTCCGGCAACGGCCGTTGGCTGTCGGTGTCGCCGACGTAGCGAGCCAGCATTGCGCGGGCCTGGTCTGCCTGGATACGTACCTGGTGTTGTCGGTCTTCGAGCCGACTCCATTCCAGCGATGCCTGCAGCACGTGCTGCTGGTTGCTGCGGCCGGCTGCATACTGCAGTTCTGTAACACGTTGCAGTTGTGCAAACAGGCCCTTGTTCTTTTCAATTATGTGATCGGCTTCTTGCCAGTAATACAGGTCAAGCCAGGCCTTGCGTACATTTCGAATCAGTTCCTGTTCTCGATTGGATCGACGCGCACTGGCGGAGCTGGCCTTGGCCAGCATGCCATCACGTTTTGCATCCAGCGCACCAAAGGAGGGAAACATTTGCTGCAAGCCGATCTGCTGTTGGGTCATAACCGATTGATCCAGTTCCCAGGTATCTGTGGGGACATTCATGGCGGCCAGCTTAAGCTTGGGATCGGGCAGGCTGTCAGCGGCTTTGCTGCGTTGGGTCCAGCCAAGCGTTTCCTGTTCAAGCGCCTTGAGCGAAACATCGTGCTTGAGTGCCAGCAATACGGCTTCATCAATGGTCAATATGCTGCCGGCAAAGCCTGGCGCCGCCCATAGCGTGCCTGCTACTACAGCGATTAATAATCTTGTTTTGTTCATGTTGCCAGCCCTTCGACGGGGTGATGTGAATGTTGATGGCGACCGTTTTGATCGGCGCGATCAATTATCGGGTCCGGTCAAAACCGGTTTCCCGTTGTACGAAGGAGGTTAGCGCCTGGGGGGCTGGCTGGTATCGTGATGCGGGCAGCTGTGCGGGACAGCTGTCGAGGACTGTGCGTTACCAGACGCGGATCTTTCCGTGTGCATGGGGCAATGGGTCAGGCCGGCGACATGGTGCGCAGCCTTGCAATCGCTGCAATTCTTTTCGCAACCGTCTTTGCCCGGCTGGCTGCCGTCAGCCTGTTTGTGGTGAGGGCAGTCACTGCCGTCAGCCATGGTTATTTTGTCGCTTTGCATCTTGGCGCAATGGGTGTCGACAGCCTCCTGTTTCATTGTGCCGGCATAGGCACCACCCAGCGGCGCTACGGCGATCGCCAGCATCAGGGTAAAACGAAGAATGTTCAGGAAGCGCTTCATGCAGGCACCGTAATAGTTGCCATAAATCTTGTCAATCAATAACTCAGTATCGACGGTCCTGAATATAGCCCAGCGGCGTCGTCACTGTACCCGGAGTCTTTGAGTTCATACTGGCGGAAAAGTTCCCCGCCAGGGACACGGCATTTCAGCCCTGCTTCATGACTGATGGGCCCTCGGTCAGCACGTAGTCACGGAATGCCATGGCAGCGGGAGACAGTCGTTTGCCCTGTCGATGGACCACGTACCAGTGCCTCAGAATCGGGAAAGATTGGGCATCAAGAATTGCCAGGCGCCGGGTTTCCAGTTCCAGGGTCAGGGTATGGATTGATACAATACCTAGCCCGAGACCGGCCTCCACGGCCTGCTTGATGGCCTCGTTACTGGTCATCTCCATGCCGGTGGTGAGGTGTACGCCTTGCTGGGAGAAGAAGCGCTCCATGGCGATTCGGGTGCCGGATCCGGGTTCGCGTACCACGAAAGTCTCCTGCTGCAAGCGAGACATGGGGATATCCTGTTCTGATACCAGCGGGTGGTCGGGTGGCCCGATAACTACCAACGGGTTGTCCATAAACGGTTCAGTGACCAGATCCAGGCCTTCTGGTGGTTTTCCCATAATGACCAGGTCAGTCTCGTTGTTGATCAGTTGATCCAGCAGGCTGCGACGATTGGTGACATCAAGACTAATGGTAATATCGCTATGTTGCCTGGAAAAATCAGCCAGCAGTCGCGTAGCAAAATAATTGGCTGTACTGGCGACGGAGACCGACAATCGGCCGCCCCGAACACCTTTGAGGTTCTCCAGCACTTCCCCGGCTTCATTCAATAACCTGTTGATTTCCTGGGAGTAATTATAGAATTCATGACCCGCATCGGTGAGATAGGTTTTTTTGCCCATTTGTTCAAACAGTGGCAAACCCAGGTTCTCTTCGAGCTGTTTCACCTGCATGGAGACTGCGGGCTGGCTTAAATGCAGCTCCTGGGCGGCTTGGGTGTAGCTCAAATGGCGCGCCACGGATCGAAATACCTGCAATTGTCTAAAAGTTATATTCATTTTCGAAATATATAAATAAATCCTTATGAGAGCAATCAAAAATACTGAATATACTTTATGATTCCCCTCCGTATACTTGCCGCACTAATTTCCTGCGCACACCTTATTCTTGTCCGGGTAATTTGTGGGAAGGTAGAGATTAACTAACTGACTAGCTATTAGGAGGCCTGTCAATGGCTAAGAAATATGATGCGGGTGTAAAAGAATACCGCGAAACGTACTGGATGCCGGAATATACTCCACTGGATACTGATATCCTGGCATGCTTTAAAGTTACACCTCAGCCTGGTGTACCTCGTGAAGAGGTTGCTGCTGCGGTAGCTGCCGAATCTTCAACCGGTACCTGGACCACTGTATGGACCGACCTGCTGACTGACCTTGATCACTACAAAGGTCGTGCTTATGCCATCGAAGACGTACCGGGCGACGACACCTGTTTCTATGCTTTTGTTGCCTACCCCATCGACCTGTTTGAAGAAGGCTCAGTTGTAAACGTACTGACCTCTCTGGTTGGTAACGTATTCGGCTTTAAAGCTCTGCGTGCTCTGCGTCTGGAAGATATTCGCTTCCCAATCGCTTACGTAATGACCTGTAATGGACCACCTCAGGGTATCCAGGTTGAACGCGACATCCTGAACAAATACGGTCGTCCGCTGCTGGGTTGCACCATCAAGCCGAAGCTGGGCCTGTCTGCGAAGAACTACGGTCGTGCTTGTTACGAAGGTCTGCGCGGCGGTCTTGACTTCACTAAGGATGATGAAAACGTTAACTCACAGCCATTCATGCGCTGGAAGCACCGTTTTGACTTCGTTATGGAAGCTATCCATAAAGCTGAAGCCGAAACTGGCGAACGTAAAGGTCACTACCTGAACGTTACAGCTCCTACTGCTGACGAAATGATGCGTCGTGCTGAATACGCACACGAAATCGGCGCGCCGATTATCATGCACGACTTCCTGACTGGCGGTTTCTCTGCCAATACCCAGCTGGCTCAGTGGTGTCAGGAAAAAGGTATGCTGCTGCACATTCACCGTGCCATGCACGCGGTACTCGACCGCAATCCGCACCACGGTATTCACTTCCGTGTACTCGCCAAGTGTCTGCGTCTGTCCGGTGGTGACCACCTGCACTCAGGTACGGTTGTTGGTAAGCTGGAAGGCGACCGCGACGCAACCCTGGGCTGGATCGATATCATGCGTGATTCCTTTATCAAGGAAGATCGTAGCCGCGGTATCTTCTTTGATCAGGACTGGGGCTCAATGCCTGGTGTTATCCCGGTTGCTTCCGGTGGTATTCACGTATGGCACATGCCAGCGCTGGTTAGTATCTTCGGTGACGATTCCTGCCTGCAGTTCGGTGGCGGTACATTGGGTCACCCATGGGGTAACGCTGCTGGCGCTGCTGCCAACCGCGTCGCTGTTGAAGCGTGTGTTGAAGCTCGTAACATGGGCCGTGAACTTGAGAAGGAAGGTAAGGACATTCTTACCAACGCCGCCAAGTCCAGTCCGGAGCTTAAAGCTGCAATGGAAACCTGGAAAGAAATCAAGTTCGAATTCGACACCGTTGACAAGCTGGATGTTTCTCACAAATAAGAAACTTTCAATGTCAACACCGGGGCGTGCATTGCCCGCCCCGGCATGAATTCGAAATTAACTTTAGGAGTAAATCACAATGAGTGATATGCAAGACTACAATTCAAGTTTAAGTGATGCGGCACAAAGCCGTCGGTTTGAGACTTTCTCTTATCTGCCGCCACTGAGCAAGGAATCTGCTCGTGCCCAGATTCAGTACATCGTAGACAAGGGCTGGAACCCATCTATCGAACATACTGAGCCTGAAAATGCCGCTGGTTCTTACTGGTACATGTGGAAGCTGCCAATGTTCGGCGAAACCGACGTTGACGCTATCCTGGCTGAACTGGACAACTGTCACAAAGCTCACCCTAACAACCACGTGCGTCTGTTAGGTCTTGACAACTTTGCCCAGTGTGCCGGTACAGCAATGGTTGTTTACCGTGGTGTTGCTGTTTAAGTAGCCGGGGTTAAACCGAAAAATAAAAAGGCCCCTGCTGCGTCATGTGGTCAGGGGCCTTTTTTATTGAATAATACAGGTATATTGAGACAATCATGTCAAGACCGCCCAGAACATCACAGTCAGACAGATATATTGGTATTGATGAAGACCTTTTTGCCGGCATGACTACCATCGGCAAAATGATTCGAGATGCATGGGTATTTGGCCTGATTGAAGAAACAGAAACCTGCAAAGGCTGGAACCTGGCCGGGATTAATGTTTTGCTGGACAAGGTTAATGCCGAATGGGACAAGTATGGTTGCCTGGTCAGCCGTTTGCCCGCAGAGTTATTTGAGCGACACCAGCGGATTCACGGAGAAGCCGTGGAAAAGGCCCGCGAACTGGGCTGGGATGGTGACTATGAAACTCATAGCGATACGTAAATGCATCGAGTCTATTAATTATTGTTAATCAAATATTAACCAAGGTGTGTCATGGAAACTACAGTTGATCCACAACAGTACGTAATTAAAGCAGAGCCCTACTTTGAACCCGTTGGCAACGAAATTGAGTTGTACGAGGCGGCTTATAACGCGCGCATGCCAATGATGCTGAAAGGTCCAACCGGTTGCGGAAAATCACGTTTTGTTGAATACATGGCGTGGAAACTGAAGCGACCGCTTATTACCGTTGCCTGTAATGAAGATATGACCGCCTCAGATCTCGTGGGTCGTTTCCTGCTGGATAAGGACGGCACCAAGTGGCAGGATGGCCCGCTGACCACAGCAGCGCGTATCGGCGCTATTTGTTACCTGGATGAAGTGGTGGAAGCTCGCCAGGATACTACAGTTGTCATTCACCCGTTGACTGACCATCGTCGCACCTTGCCGCTGGATAAAAAAGGTGAGCTGATCGAGGCGCACCCTGATTTCCAGCTGGTTATCTCTTATAACCCGGGTTACCAGTCTTTAATGAAGGATCTGAAGCAATCCACCAAGCAACGCTTTGGCGGCCTGGATTTTGATTATCCGGTTGAAAATATTGAAGTGCAGATCGTTTCCAGGGAATCCGGTGTTGACAAGGAGACCGCAGGCAAACTGGTACAGATTGCACATCGCGCCCGCAACCTGAAGGGCCATGGCCTGGATGAAGGTATTTCAACCCGTCTGCTGGTATACGCGGGACAGCTGATAAACAAGGGTATTGATGCCCAGGCAGCCTGCAGCATGACCATGGTTACACCATTAACCGACGATCCGGATATGCGTGATACACTGAACGCGGCTGTACAGACATTCTTTGGATGATTTAATAAAACATGTATCCGCAAATTTAACCCGAACGACGCGAAGAATTTTAATGTATTTTTGACGTACATTTGTGTTTATAGGCGGAAAAGTTTATTACTGGATGCAAAGATGTGAGTCATGAGCATTAAACTCGAAGATTACGAAGAACAGTTGAAAGATGTCGCGCCGGAAGTGCGTGATGTATTGGCTGGCACGTTTCATGAGGCCGCGCGTATCATGTCGCCCACCGGGCTGGAGGCCTATCTGACAGGTGCCAAGGCCATGTGCAACCTGGGTCGTGGTTCAGACCTTGTCATCACTTATTTGCAGGAAATGCCGCTGGTTGCCAAGGAGTGTGGCGAAGACGTTATTGATGACTGCATTACTGCTGCCATGAAACTGTCTTCCATGACCTCCGGCGGAGTCATCATGCTGATGTTTGCCAGTCTGCCGTCGGCTGCCCGTCATCTGGGTGATGGCCAGTTGCTTCGTGGCTACCTGACCTTTATTCACCAGTTCGCATCCACAGCAGCCCGTGGATTACGCCCGATGCTGAATCACATGGATGATTTGCTGGACAAGCTGACGCTGAGCGGACTGCGTCGCTGGGCCAACTTTGGCGCCCAGGCTTACCGCAGGGACTTTGATAACCTGATAAGTTACTTCAATCTTGAATCCGCTGATTCAAGGGCCATGTTGCAGAAAGAACGTCGCGGCGTTCTGTTCATCAAGGTGCAACGGAAACTGAATTTTTATCTGCGCGCCTTGTGGGGCCGTGATTTTTTCCTGCGCCCTACAGGGGCTGATTACACGGATTTTCGTCCCTACATTGAACACCGAATTCTGCATATGCCGGACGCGGTAGACCATATTGGCCCTGAAGACAACCGGGTTGAAGGCCTGGAGCTTTATCGCGCTACTGCGGCGCACATGGCTGCGCATATGTGCTATTCCACTTCAGCCATCTCTGCTGAACAGCTGAGTCCTGCGCAAATGTTTTTTATCGGCCTTATGGAAGACGCGCGCATTGAATACAAGGCTGCGAAAGATTTTCCGGGTCTGAGAAAGTTGTGGACAACCCTGGCCAAGATTGCTGATGACGATGAAGAGCCCGAGCATCCTGCGATGCTGGAGCTGGAACATATCGCGCATATGTTGCTGGATGACAATGTTACTACCAATGACGCCGAGGTAGCCGAATTCGTCAAGCGGTTCCATGCTGAAATCGAGGAAAAACAGGACGATAATAATTACTCATGGCACATGGGTCTGGAGCTGTTCAACCTGTTCTCTGCACGTAAAAACGTCCCCAGCCTGCGCATACTGGAACGTATTCGCATTCCCTATCGTGATGACAATCGCTTTATCTGGGAATTCGAGGAATTCGACATGAATGTCGAATTCGAATACATGGCCGCCAGTCAGCGCCAGGTTCGCCGTATCATGAATATCATGGAAATGGCCAATGAAGTGGATTGCGAACTGGCGGGTGATGACGCCCAGGAAATCTGGATTTGCCCGGATGAAATGTTCCCTTACGAAGACGATCTTTCTGATACACAGAAAAGCTTTAACGACATGTGGGGCAAGGAGCCTATTTCAGATCCGTTCCATTATCAGGAATGGGACTACCAGATTCAGTTGCATCGTCCCGACTGGGTAACAGTATATGAGCGTCGTCAGCCGAAGGGCAACCCGGAAGATATCAACGATATTCTCGATGCCTATAAACCCGTAGCACACCGCATCAGGCAGATCATCGATCTGCTGACACCGGCAGGTGTACAGCGCGTGCGTGGTCTTGAGGATGGAGATGAGCTTGATCTTAACGCCGCTGTTGATGCAATGATTGCCATTCGCATGGGTGAGCAGCCCAGTCCCCGTATTACCATGCGCAATGTGCTCAACACGCGCGATCTGTCTGTGGTTGTGCTTATGGATCTTTCCGAGTCAACGAATGAACCAATGGGTGGTTCCGACAAGACCGTTCTGCAGCTGACCCGTGAGGCCGCTACACTGGTAGCGACCGCCATTAATGGCATCGGTGACCCGTTTGCGTTGCATGGCTTTGCCTCTGATGGCCGTCACGATGTGCAGTATTTCCGTTTTAAAGACTTTAACCAGCACCTTGATGATGACTGCAAGTCACGTCTTGCGGGAATGAAAGGCGGTCTTTCTACGCGCATGGGAGCAGCACTGCGCCATGCCGGCTATCATCTGCTGAAGCAGCCGGAACGTCGCAAGCTCATCCTGTTGGTGACGGATGGAGAGCCGGCTGATATTGATGAGCGCGATCCACAGCATCTTCGTCACGATACCAAGAAGGCGGTGGAGGAGCTCTACAGTGCCGGTGTGCTTACCTATTGCCTGACGCTGGATGAGCATGCCGACGCCTATGTGAAACGTATATTCGGCGAGAATAATTATACGATTATTGATAACGTTGACCGTTTGCCCGAGAAGCTGCCACAGCTGTTTGCAAGCCTGACGTCATAATGCGATGATATTAAAGCTTTAGCGTGCTCGTATTGACCCTGTGGTTGTTATACCGAGACTTGTATCTCGTCTGTTCACATGCAGGATGTGTCTATTGACTTGATTATTATGTCAGAATACAACTACATCAATAACACGAGTTCTCTGGTTGTTTCGGTGCAGGGGCGTTAGGTTCTCGCATGTATGACCGCCTGGACGATATCCCGGTACTGGCGTCGCGCCAGCGCAAGGTTGTTGCTGCACATTACAATCATGTTCAGAAGGCGCTCAAGCGCCTGGGACCGGAAATCCGCCTGTCTCTCCCCGGGTTAAAACACCTTGATCTCATCATGCAGAAGAACGCCTGGATAATAGTAGACCGGGTGTTAAACGATTATCCTGTCGTTGCCTGGACCGGTTTTGAAGTGCAGGGGAGAGACAGTTTGCATGAAGATATAGGGTGCGAGATAAAATTCTACCATGCCAATGCCAGTATGATCATGAACCGTGCGCTGGAAGCCATGGACTTGATGCTGGGAGAGCAGCTTGGTGAACTCGACGATATGAGGCCGGCATCGGTTATTTCAATCAACAAGGACCGGAAGTAGGCAGACCGTGTCAATGTACTGTTTTCTGTTCAATTAAAATTACGAGAGGTAATTGTGAATACCGCTAATGACAAACGCCTTCCATCATTGCGAATCATGGCCCAGCTCATATTCTGGAGCCGATGGTTGCAGGCGCCGTTATACCTTGGCCTGATTGTTGCCCAGGGTGTGTATGTCTACCATTTCATGATTGAGCTCTGGCACCTGGTGCACGATGCTGCTGCTGCGTCTGAAACAAAAATCATGCTCAGCGTCTTGGGCCTGATTGACGTTGTCATGATTGCCAACCTGTTGATTATGGTCATTATTGGCGGCTATGAGACCTTTGTCTCAAGGCTGAATATCAAGGAGCACCCGGACCAGCCCGAATGGCTGTCTCATGTCAATGCCGCCACTATGAAGATCAAGCTGTCCATGGCACTGATTGGCATATCATCAATACACCTGCTCAAGACGTTCATCAATGCTGAGCACATGCAAAACGATACCATCATGTGGCAGGTGTTGATCCACTTGACATTTATTCTCTCAGCCATTGCCATGGCGGTCACTGATCGTATCATGACCAGAACCATTCTCGAGGCGCACGGAACCGTAGCGCACGACTGAGATTATGACGGAAACCGTAATTGACCTTATTCGTCACGGTGAGCCGGTTGGAGGCCGTGCTTACCGGGGCCACGGAGTTGATGACCCCCTGAGCGAGAAAGGCTGGCAACAGATGTGGTCTGCTGTCGGCGAAACATATTCCTGGCAAAAATTGTTTACCTCGCCGATGAGTCGTTGCCGTGAGTTTGCCGAAGCGCTGGCCAGGCGAACCGGCGCGATCGTTATTGTTGATGATCGCCTGAAGGAGATCGGTTTCGGCGCCTGGGAGGGTCGGACGCCGGAACAAATTCAGGCAACCGACCCGGATGAGTATGCCGGTTTTTACCGGGACCCGGTGAATAATCGTCCGGAAGGTGCGGAGCCGCTGCAGGGTTTTCGAAGCCGTGTGGTCGATGCCTATGAAAACATCCTTGCCGACAGTGACGCCGGGCGTATCTTGGTGGTGACACACGCGGGCGTAATACGAGCGTTGATGACCCATGTGTTGCAGGCACCGGAGGCTGCCATGTACCGGATCAAGGTAACCAACGCTTCAATTACTCGCATAAGATATCGGGACAATATTCCCACCATCGAATCCCATGGAAATACATCCGTCTGATTTGTCGCGATACCGGTAAACATGCCATGACTGATAAGTGGCCATGATTCGCCGATAGGGGAATCATTGGTGCTATGGCCATGCTGACCGGCTTTCACCTATATTGGCAACAAGGGAGTTGATCTGCAATTACAGTGGAAGCAATAATGAAAACAAGTCATCCAGCTCTGGGAAACAGTCCCGACTGTAAAGAACCTGCCCGAAGTAGCGATATATCGAGACTCAAGGCACGCATGCCGGACAAGCAGTCCAGGAGTTTTGTTGTCAGCGATATTCCGTTCCAGAATGGCATGTTTCTGTTGTCTGCTATTCCTGACATGCCGGCTTTGGGCACCAGGATGGAATTGATGCTGGAGTCGGAGGCCGGTCAGGGCGCGCGTGCCGTAGAGGCAGTAGTTGCGTGTCGCACCAGCCACGGATTCGGCATTGAGATTATCCGTTAACTCTGACCGCATGGAGGGCGCTCGCTCGCGTATCGTTTTTCGTCGAATTGCCTGCGCCGCACCAGGTCAGCGCTATATCGCAATATCCGGTCCAAATAAAAATAAGGGGAAGCATATGCTTCCCCGTCTGAAATTACCGCTTATAATAGCTATTAATAATAATATCTAGTTCTGATGATAGAACGGTCCTTCTGTTGTGGTGTTGCCACCAGCATCAGTAGAGCTGACGTAATACTCATAGAGTGCACCGTTTGAACCCTGGAATGACATGTAATGTGAGGTCACCATGGTACTGTTGGAATAGGTGCCGCAGCAGGTGAATGTCACAACAGAATTCGACGGGATGTCGGTAGTCCAGCTGATGGCAAAGCTTGGTCCATTCAGATCAAGCGATGTCACGTTGCTGATTACCGGGCCGGCGGTGCCACCGCCACCACCACCTGCCGTGACTGTAACAGTCTGGCTGCTAGTGCTGATTGCGCCCTGGTTGTCAGTAACAGTGAGGCTGACCTGGTAGCTGTTGGCGCTGGCGTAGCTGTGACCGATGGTTACGCCGGAGCCGTTGGCACCATCACCGAAGTTCCAGGCGTAGCTGACTATACTGCCGTCGGAGTCGGTGCTGGCACTGGCGTCGAAGCTGCAGTTTAGGTCTGTACAGTTATAACTGAAGCTTGCTGTCGGCGGGTTGTTGGTCGGTGTGCTGCCACCACCCAGTGCAATCCACGCATCACGCGCCTGGATCAGGCCGAAACCGTAGGCGGAATCACGACCGGCTGCGCCAAGATCCAGGGCAGTGTTCTGAATGGCTGTGCGGATCTGGTCGTTGGTCAGTGACGGGTTGGCACTCCAGATAACGGCCGCTGCGCCGGATACATGGGGCGTGGCCATGGATGTGCCATCCCAGGCTTCGTAACCGCTGTCCGGCTGGGTTACGGTATTCACAACGCTGCCATTCTGGCCCAGGTTATTGGCAATAATCAGTTGGCCATCTTCCTGTGACAATGAGATCGCCGGAATGGCTGATGTGTTGCCTGTGCCCAGCGTACCGGCAAAGCCACCGGCTACATTATTATAGATAATCACAGCAGTGGCGCCGGAGTTTTGTGCATTCATGACCTTGTCGTAGAAACTGACAACGCCGCGCTCACACATGACTACCTTGCCTGACCAGGCACCGGTGGCGTCACACAGGCCACCGTTGGCAACGGCACCCGAGCCGCTGCCCTGGGCGGCGAACTCGATGGCGCTGCCGGTGTAGGTGGAACCGTTAACGGTAATAGTGCTGGTCGCTTTCCATGGCACGCTGCTCAGAATGCCAACACCCGGAGCGGCAATTTCAACAGCAGAGTTTTGCTGTGAGAAATCGGCGACCACGTTATTTGAGTCAACTGCGGCAACAGAAACAACTGACGCATAAGAAGCCGGGTAGCTCTTGCGGGTATTGCCATCATTGCCGGCGGCAGCGATGGACAACACGCCGTTGGCATAGGCCGCGGCGAAGGCGTTGTCTTCAGCCTTGCTGCTGAAGGTGCCGCCAAGACTCATGCTGATAATGTTTGCACCAGCGGCCTGGCAGCGTTGCGCTGCATCAACCAGATCAGAACTGTATGACCAGCCACAAGACGGGCCATCAAATACCTTGACGATATACAGTGATGTCTTGCCGGGCGACACACCGACCACGCCGGTGTTGTTGTTGGCGGCAGCAATGGTGCCGGCAACGTGACTACCGTGTCCGCAGGTATCGGTATCCCATCCTGCCGGGTAACCGCCTACCAGGTTAACGCCGGCGAAGTCTTCATGACCGGCGTGAATCCCGGAGTCAATGATACAGACCAGGCGACCGGAACCTGTGGGTGCGCCGCTGTCGATGACGTTGTCATGATCTGTGTCCCAGATGTCCCGTGCCTGGACCTTGTCGATACCGTAGGGCACGGTTTGTGCTGATGGGTAACGCTTCGGGTCGGCTTCAATGAGTGTGACGTTGGGATTGTTGCGTAACCCGCTCAGGGCGCCGGTTGGCACGCTGGCCGCGAACGCATTGATATGGGAAAAGTGATAATGCACCTTGGCATTGGCATTGCCCAGTTGCTGTTGCACCTGGGCAGCCTTGCCCTTGTTATAGTGAATCCATACCCGTTCGCCCGGATTGTTTCCCGCTGCCGAAGCGGACTGGAAGCCGGCGAGCAAAAGCAGTGACGTCGACAGCGTCACTAAAAGCGTTTTCATTTCAAGCTTCATTCTGCTTACTCCTGAATTATTGTTGATGATTTGTCCAATAAGGTTTTGCGAAACCCCTTGGCTCGGCAGAAAGCGGCAGCATGGATGAACGGGACACAGGTTCGGCCGTTTGCACGCTCTTGCCAGCGGGTAGTATGGCGAACATGATCAACTATGTACAGTTCATGTGGTTATAATGTATCTTGATTCCCTGGCTGGACGGAACCGTGACCGGGCCAGGATCGGAAAATTTCAGGGGACGTGACTTGCGATAGACCAGAGACAACGATACATTGCAGCCCGAGTTCGATAGTGCAAACCGGGCGAGGCTGCCGGGTTGATCAAACAGGTGAGATTATGCAATTGGCTGTAACGTACGCGCGTGAAGCGGGCGTGTTGAGAATCATGCTGGCCATGCTGGCCATTGCCGTAATTGCTTCGGCCCCGTTTGCCGGTGATCACGCAATCACCGAGGGTTGGGCCATGATACCAACTGTGGTTGTGCCGGCCACGGTTCCCATCGTGTTTTTTGTTCTGTGGTTGGACGCGCTGATGGCGGCCGTGTTTCGCGCCGACGCGGTGGATGACGAGGTCCGCAGGGTGCGCTTCGGTAATATCGTCAAGGCAGACATCATTCTCGTCAGCGTATTGACGCTGTCGTGGTTACCCTATTTCTATTCAGTACTGGCCGTGTGATCGATTGACAGATCCGGTTCGGTCAGCCCGGGGCGTTTTTATGAGTGAAGAAAAATCTGTACCGGCTGGCCCGATTCCGGTGGATATCAGGCTGCGCCAGAAGGCGCGCCTGCTTGAAATCGATTTCAATGATGGCAGCCAATTCAAGTTGCCTTGCGAGTACCTGCGGATCTTCTCGCCCTCGGCCGAGGTCAAGGCGGCAGTGGCGCGTGGCGAGATAGTTCATGGCAAACGAGACGTGAATATCACCGGCATTACCCCTGTCGGTCATTACGCGATACAGCTGGTATTTGACGACGGCCATGACACCGGTGTGTATTCGTGGAAAACCCTTTACGAACTGGGTCAGCAGCAGGACGGCAAATGGTCGACTTACCTGCAACAGCTTGAGCAAACCGGGCTGGATCGCGGCGAAGCAGGCAAGGGCCCACGTCGTATCACCTTGCTGTATTTTGTCAGTCTGCCAAAGGAACTGGGCAAGGAAACCGAGCAACAACAATTGCCTGATTCGGTGATCACCGTAACTGACCTGGTGGAGTGGCTGAAAAAACGTGGTGACAACTGGCAGCAGGCACTGTCGCGCTATGACCTGATCATTACCGTTAACAAGCAGTTTGCTGAATCGGATACACCCATCGATAACGGTGACGAAATCGCCATTGTACCCAAAGGCTGATGATTCAATCGGTCAGTCCAGGTCATCGGGGCTGTTAATATTGGCAAAGAGACCGGATTGATCGTTAAAACTGGCCGTACTCCATTGCTGAGATTGCATCCAGTTCATGACCTTGCGCTCACCCTGACCCAGGTCCGTGATTAACCTGTCGTGAAGACGGCAGCGCAGCAGGGCGATGACCGGGTGGATGCGCAGGTTATCCTCGGCCATAGCCAGGTCACCGGTCTCACCCAGTGCTTCGGACAGTCGGGTTAACAGGTCTGTCGGCAGGAAAGGCGTGTCACAGGGCGCGGTAAGTAACAACTCACTGTTACAAAACTTCATCGCCGTGGCGATTCCGGCCAACGGTCCCCAGTATTCCCCCAGGTTATCGACCAGTACCGGGTAACCGTATTGGCGATAAAACTCCACGTTACGGTTGGCGCTGATCATGATCTGATCCGTCTGCGGCTGCAGCCGTTCGATCACATGCTCTATTAACGGTTTGCCGCGAAAAATCACCGTGCCCTTGTCCTGGCCACCCATGCGCCGGCCGCGACCGCCGGCCAGGATCACGGCGGAAGCAGCCATGTCAGAACAGTTCCCGGAAACTGAAATAGGTAACGGGGTCACCGGGTTTGATCACCTGGTTTTCCCGGATGACGACCAGGCCATCTGCCCACGCGGCCGAGGAAAGAACACCGGAGCCTTGCTGGGGGTAAAGTTCTGCACTGCCGTCCGGCACAAGTCGCGCGCGGACGAATTCGCGACGCTTGTCCGGTCGCGGCCAGTCGAAGCCGGCTTTGACCGGGATGCCCGTTGGCAGCACCTTGTTGAGACCTTGCATGGTGTTGATAAATGGCCTGGCAAAAAGCAGGAAAGTGACAAAAACCGAGACCGGGTTTCCGGGCAAGCCGATGAAGTCAGTTTCGCCGATACGCCCGTAGGCGACTGGTTTGCCAGGTTTCATGGCAATGCGCCACATATCCAGCTGCCCCAGCTGCTCCAGTGCCAGTTTGACGTAATCTTCTTCGCCCACCGAAACGCCGCCACTGCTGATGATCAGGTCGGCACTCTGTGCTGCGCTTAGCAGGGCTTCCCGGGTATCGTCCAGTGTATCGGCTACACGACCCAGGTCGATGACCTCGCAACCGGCAGAACGCAGCAGGCCGGCCAGGGTGTAGCGGTTGGAGTTGTATATCTGTCCCGGCGCCAGCGCTTGGCCGGGATCAACCAGTTCATCGCCAGTGGCAAACAGGGCGACGCGAAGGCGCCGAACCACCTCAAGCTCAGCTACGCCAACCGATGCAGCCAGCCCGAGTTCCTGGGGGCGTAACAGGGTGCCGGGCTCGAGTATGATGGCCCCGGCGGTTATGTCCTCACCGGCCCGGCGAATGTTGGCGCCGGATTTCGGCGCGACGCCAATGACCACTTGGTCGTCCTGCTGCTGGCAATATTCCTGCATTACCACGGCGTCAGCGCCCGGTGGCACGGGCGCGCCGGTAAAAATGCGCGCCGCTGTACCCGGTTCCAGGTCGGTGCCGATGCTACCGGCCGGAATGCGCTGACTGACCGGCAGTGTCGTGCTGTCAGTGCTGACATCGGCGCATCGAACGGCGTAGCCGTCCATGGCACTGTTGTCATGTGGCGGCACATTGATGCCGGATTCAACTGCTGTTGCCAGGACCCGCCCCAAGGCCTGGTCCAGGGGGACGGATTCCTTGCCCGGTATGGCCCGGGCCTTGGATAACAGCAGCTCGATCGCGTCGTCAAAGCTGATCAGGTTTTGTTTTGGTGTATCACAGCATTGGGACATGGCTGGCTCTACTTTTCTTTCAGTCGCGG
This sequence comes from Gammaproteobacteria bacterium, assembly GCA_029880545.1. NCBI lineage: Bacteria > Pseudomonadati > Pseudomonadota > Gammaproteobacteria > Gammaproteobacteria bacterium. The sequence continues at coordinate 196,603 of JAOUOD010000003.1, forward strand.
CAGTAATTCAGCGAAGTTACACGGCCCGTTACGAATATCCAGCTGATCCCGCAGGATTTTGTCCCAGGCGGTGTGGCAGGCCCCGGTAGATCCGGGCAGGCAGAAAATCAGGCGGCCATTGGAGGTGCCGGCAACAGCGCGGGACTGGATGGTAGAAGTGCGAATCTCCTCGTAGGACAACCAGCGAAATAATTCGCCGAAACCGACGATTTCCTTGTCAAATAAAGGGGTTACGGCCTCAGGGGTAACATCGCGGCCGGTCATCCCCGTGCCACCGGTAATCAGGATGACTTCCACTGCATCGTTTACCACCCACTGCGCTACCTGGGCGCGAATCAGGTAAGGGTTATCAATCAAAATCTGGCGATCCGCGAGGGTATGACCCTCGGCACCCAGCTTGGTGACCAGTGCTTGGCCAGAGGTGTCGGTTTCCAGGGTGCGCGTGTCCGATACGGTCAGCACCGCAATGCCGAGTGGAGAAAATTCACGAGATTTCGCTTTCATTACTGGTTTTGCCTTTCTTCAGGAAAAAAATCGGCGCCGAGTGTATCAGACCGAATTTCGGAAAATCTGATTTCGATCATAGTTTAGCCGGTTATGAATAGTTCATGATGCACCCCGGTGGCACGCAATATAAAAGAATTTCCGGAAAACAATAACTTGCGTACCTGCTGCCCAGGGTGTAATAACGCAGGCGATCAATACTTGGCAACGGGTACGCACCTGGTTTCAGGTTGTGAAAGTAACAAAAAGCGACGAAAACAAGAATATTGAGATTTCCCTGGCCCGGGACAAAGGAAAACAGGAAATATCCTGTTTTCCTGATAAGCTTGGCACTTCTAATGGAATTCACATCGGGAGTGCCCGTCCGGGTTGGTTGTCTCGCTTCATGTTGTTGAAAAAAACCTTTTTTCAGAGTCCTGGCAAAAGTGTCGTGACCGGCTTCGTCGCTATTGTCACGCTGATGCTGGTGGTATCTGTGCTTGGCATGATTCATATGCGCTCGCTCAAGCATGAGCTTGACTCCATTGTCGAAAACCATTTCGAAAAAGGCAGATTAATTGGCGCCATGCGAGTTGCCGCCCGCGAGCGCACCCTGAGTCTTTATCGAATCATTCACCTGGAAGATCCATTTGAGCGCGACGACGAATGGATACGTTTTAACGCCCGGGCAGCCATGTTTACCGGTGCTCGCACCGAATTGATGTTGCTGCCGCTCAGCGACGAAGAGAAAACAGTCCTGGAGTTCCAGGGCCGGTTTACCAGTGTGGCGGTGCCGTTGCAGAACCGGGTGGTGGACCTGGCGCTGGCCGACCGGTACGAAGCCGCTGAAATGGCGCTGGAGAAAGAGGCGATTCCGGCACAAAACCAGGTACTGGGCCAGCTGGACCTGCTGTCTGAAATCCAGCTAAGAAGTGCCAATGCCGCCGTCGGGGAAATGGGCGCTCAATACCGCACCACGCGTATCACCATGATTACGCTGATTCTGATATTCCTGCTCATTAGTATTTCGGTTGCTGCTTATATTGATCGACGATTACGCGAGGACCGACGGTCACTCCACGGCGAAAAAGAGAAGGCACAGGTTACGCTGCGCTCCATCGGCGATGCAGTCATCACCACCGATGCCGACGGAAACATTGAAACTCTCAATAATATTGCCGAGCGACTCGCTGGTTGCAGCGAGGAGGAGCTGAGAGGCAGCTCGATTGACGAAGCCTTGCCGTTCCTGCATGACAGTACCCGCTTGCCGAGCGAATGCCTGGTGAGCAGAGCCTTGTCTGAAAACACGATTGTTACCAGTTCATCCAGCCTCGTGCTATCGAGCCGTTCCGGAATTGAGTATGCGATTGAGGCCACGGCGTCGCCGATTCGGGATGATGTCAACACAATCTTTGGCGCGGTCCTGGTTTTTCGCGACGTAACTGAAGTGCGGGCCATGTCGCGTGAACTTGCGTACCAGGCCAGGCACGATGTATTGACCAATCTGTTTAACAGGCGCGAGTTTGAGGAGCGGTTGACAGAATATTTTGGTATGGCCAAGAAAGGAAAAACCGGTCATGTCCTTTGCTATCTGGATCTCGACAACTTCAAGGTTGTGAATGATACCTGTGGCCATGCTGCGGGAGATGCGCTGCTGAAACGCCTCGCCAAGTTATTGCGAAGAAACCTGCGCCGGGAAGATATCCTGGCAAGACTGGGCGGTGACGAGTTTGGTGTGATTATCGTTGATTCCGGTATTGATGATGCCAGGCAAGTTGCTACCAAGTTGCATAATGTGATCAAGGATTTTCATTTCTACTGGGAAGGGAACATATTTGAAATTGGCGCCAGTATCGGTCTTGTGGAAATCGGCATGGATGCACGCAGTATTTATGACCTGCTGCGGGCTGCGGATTTCGCCTGCTATGCCGCCAAGGACATGGGTCGCAACCAGATACAGGTGTATTCGCCGGATGACCTGGTTATGGCGCGTCGCCAGGGTGAACTGGAATGGGTGCAGCATATCAACCATGCACTGGAACAGGACCGCCTGGTGTTGTATTGCCAGGACATCACGCCACTGGATGCCCCGGGCAAGGTCAAGTACGAGTTCCTCGTGCGCATGAGGGGTGTCGACGGGGGTATTGTCGAGCCATCATCGTTCTTGCCGGCAGCGGAGCACTATAACCTTATTGTATCCATTGACCGCTGGGTAATAGACCACGGGTTCCGGATTGTATGCGCACTTGAGCCGCAGCAGCTGAAAGAAATCGACTGCTTCAATATCAATCTGTCCGGACAGTCGGTCGGTGACCCGGCGATACTTGACTATATTGTCAAGCGGTTTGAGCTCTACGAAGTAGCGCCTGAAAAAATATGCTTTGAAATTACTGAAACCGCTGCTATCGCAAACCTGGGTAGCGCCCGCAACATGATGACTATTCTGAAGGCCATGGGTTGTCGATTTGCCCTGGATGACTTTGGCAGTGGTCTGAGCTCGTTTGGCTATCTCCGGTCTCTGCCTATTGACCTGGTCAAGATTGATGGCGCGTTTGTGCGCAACATGGTATCAGACGAGACTGACCTGGCCATGGTAATTTCCATTAACCAGGTTGCCCATGCCATTGGCATCAAGACAGTTGCCGAATACGTGGAGAATCGCGAGATTTTGTTGCGCGCCAAGGAAGTGGGGATTGACTACGGACAGGGAATCCATATTGCCAAGCCCCGCGAGGCGATTGCTGATGAGCTGGGCGCCCCGGTGGTTCCGATTGCCTGGAATCCATCTATCCTGAACTAGACCGGGCTGAACTGTCGTGGCCCGGGACTCTCCATTGGGCTATTTTTTTCCGCCTGGCCGGAAGCTGGCGGGTGCACCACCATCCTGGCTCTCACCGAAAAAGAACCCGAGCATGTGATTTTCAAGTACCGAGATAGCGCGCGGGTCAGCGGTAGACAGGCCGTATTCGTTGATAATCATGGTGGCCTGCTGCAACCATTTTGCCCAACCTTCCCTGGAGATGTTTTCGTATATGCGTACGCCCAGCTCACCGGGATGAGTGGGTGCATCCAGTCCTTCCGCCTCTTTTTTCAGTACCTGGCAAAAAATCATTCGACTCATGGCGAGATTACTCGTATCAATTTAACGGTTGATTGGTGAGCCGCTGCTCTTGAGTTGCGGCCCGCCAGATTTCATAATGGGTGCTAGTGTAGCGGACCCCGGAAAAAAACACATCCCGGCCCCTGCTTTGTTTACAGGCATATTTTTCATGGGCATTGGCAGTGTCGACCGAGGCCCAAACTTGTGAGGTGAAACATGACCACAGCCGCTTTTCCGCATACCGTATCAGAAGCCCAGATGATCATTACCAACAGCGCCCGCACCAAGCTGGCGGAACTGATGGCTGCGGCTGATGATGATCTCAGCGCTATTCGCGTGTTTGTCTCCGGCGGTGGTTGCGGTGGCATGCAATACGGCATGACCTTTGTCGAATCCACCGAGCCCTATGACAGCATCCTGGAAGCGGATGGTTTCAAGGTTGCTATTGATCCCGTCGCCCTTGGCTACCTGGAGGGTGTCGAGATCGATTTCCGCGAAAACGGCATGAATGCCAGCTTCGTTTTCAATAATGTCTTCAAGTCTGTTGGCGGCACCGGCGCCTGCAGCGCCTGCGGTTCTGCCGGCGGCGGTTGCGGCGGCTAGGCTTCCGTTCGTACCCGGGTCGGGGCAGTGACCATTGCTGTTGTTTTTGTTGCCCCGCACGCCAGCTATCGAATCGCTCCTTACGTTGATGCCGCCCGGCGCCTGGGGGCGGTGCCCGTCATTGTGTCGCAAACACGCCTGGCGCCGGTGGGCCAGGACGTCGAAGGCGTGTTTGTGGATTTTGCCGATTCCGCGCAGGTGCTTGAACGTATTGTCGGTGTTGGTCGAACTCACCGGATCGCCGCAGTTATAGGAACTGATGATGCCACTTCGGTAATTGCCGCCCGAGCAGCCCAACGGCTCGGGCTGCCACACAATAGTCCTGGGTCGGTGGATTGTACGCGTCGCAAGGACAAGGCAAGAATGCAACAACAGTCTGCCGGTATACCTGTGCCCTGGTTCCGGCTGCTGGATAGTTCCGATGGCGCTGATCCGGACATTGAAACCATATCGTTCCCGTGTGTGGTGAAACCGGTGAGCCTGTCCGCCAGTCGTGGAGTGATTCGCGCCAATAACCGGGCCGAGTTGTTGCAGGCGATGGCGCGTATTTTGTCGATACTGAAGTCCGAGACCTTGCCGATTGAAGAAAAATCGTTGCTACTGATCGAGCAATATCTTCCGGGTCGGGAAATTGCTTTTGAGGGCCTGCTGACAGAAGGCCGCCTGCAGATGTTGGCTATATTCGACAAACCGGATCCCATGGAAGGACCGTATTTCGAAGAAACCTATTACATCAGCCCATCGTCATTGAGCAAATCCGTGCAGCAATCGGTTTGTGACACCGTGGCCGCCGCGTGCCGGGCCTATGGCTTGCATCATGGGCCTGTGCACGCCGAGTGTCGTGTCAATGACGATGGTGTGTGGATGCTGGAACTGGCCGCCCGTACCATCGGCGGGCTTTGCAGTCGCCTCTTTCGCTATGGAACCGGTACCGACCTGGAATCAACAGTCATTGCCCATGCCATTGGTCAACCGATCGATGTGCGCTTGCAGCAGCAGGCGGTGGGCGTATTGATGATTCCCATTGCCGAGGCTGGCATCCTGAGGAGGGTCGAAGGCGTCAGCGAGGCCATGCGAGTTCGTTTTATCGAAGAGGTAATTATCGATATTCGGGAAGGTTACAGGCTGGTCCCGCTTCCTGAAGCATCATCATACCTGGGGTTCATCTTTGCCATGGCACCCGATGCTGTCATGGTAGAGGCGGCCTTGCGCCAGGCGCACGCCTGTCTCAATGTTGTTGTTGCACCCGAATTGCCGGTATCGGGGGCAGGGTAAGGCGCCAACCATTACCAATACCCGCCCGCCTTGGTTACAATAGCGCCTTTACATTCAACCGGGCAAAAGCATTCAGATATGGGCAAACAGAAAAAACCAACCATGGCCGAGCAGGCTGATCGTCACGTGTTATACCAGGAGTCGGTCCAGGCGCCTGACAGCGACGTGGAATTCTTTATTGAAACCTACAGGGCCTTGCGTGGTCGCGAAGCCGTGAATATGCGCGAAGATTTTTGTGGTACCGCGTTGTTGTCCGTTGAATGGTGCAAGACCGATCCGAAGCGTACCGCTGTCGGTGTTGATCTCGACAAGCCCACCCTGGAATGGGGTACGCAGCACAACATCGTTCCCGCGGGAATGGCCGATCGCATCAGGCTGGTTGAAGGCAACGTGCTGGATGAACCGGATGAAAAAGTCGACCTGACCTGCGCGCTGAATTTCAGTTATTGCTGCTTTAAAACCCGGGACCAGTTGCGCGCCTATTTTGAAAATGCTCGCCGCGGTCTGAAACAGGATGGCATCCTGGTGCTGGATCTGCTTGGTGGAACGGAAACCATGGACGAGCTTGAAGAGGAGCGTGAGGGTGATGAAGATGAGAACTACACCTATATCTGGGACCAGGCGAAATTCAATCCCATTAACCATGATATGACCTGCCATATTCATTTTGAATTTGACGATGGCTCAAGAATCGACAAGGCATTTACTTACGAGTGGCGCTTGTGGATGATTCCGGAAATCAGCGAGCTGCTCAAGGAAGCAGGCTTCAGCAAGGTTCGGGTCTACTGGGAAGAGTTTGTTGATTCGGAGGATGATGACGAAGAGATGGAAGGTACCGGCATCTATCATGATGTGACCGAGGCCGAGCAGCAGGAATCCTGGGTCAATTATATCGTTGCCGAATACTGACGGAGGGCAATTTCCAGGTCAGCCGGTTCAGTCGGAACTGGCTGGTCTGGACAGGGAAGCAATTACTGGAGCGTATGGGTCTGAATCTGGGCTTGAAGATCAGCCAGTGAAATGACCTCGGCAAGAGTTGCTTCATTTGGCACTTCATTTACGTAGCTGAATTCCACGGAATCAATGCGGCATTCGTCTTCGACTTCCATCTTCACCATCGGGCTGCCGACAAACACTCCACGTCGCCCATCTTCCATGGTGACCATAATCATTTGTAGCGGAAGTTTTTTCATTGGCGTATCCATATCGGGTTGGGTTCACTGTTACAGCTTTCGTCATCTCTAATGCGAATATTAAGCAGACTATAGCCGTTTTCACCCTGCTTGCGGGTCATGGACACAATTGTTTTGAGTTTACAATGGCTTAACCGGAAGCTATTGCGATGCATATGTAAATCCGGTGTATTTACATATGCCGGCTATAGACTGGCTCGCTGATGCTGCGATAAATGTTATAGAAATGCACAATTCGCAACTGGCACACGTTCATGTCCCGTACCGATTGCCTTGCGCGAAGACCAATAATCTACTCGACGTTTTGCCTGATAAAATCAAGTAAATCTTCGTTGCTGATAATGTGTGTGCCGTCGCAGTTGAACTGCATGCGTATGGCGTCGTGAACCATGCTCATGGAAAAATTTCGCATATAAAAATTCGGAATGGTTCTCAGCGTCGGGACGTTGGCCAGCGTGGATTGAATCTCCTTTTGACTGACAGGTTGCCAGTTGGCGTAATAATCCGAGAACACTTTCTGGAAGTGGGATGGCGCCGAAAAAAACGCCGGATGTTCGGATGTGGTGGCGTAGATATGACGAATGAGATTGGTTTTTTTGCTGTAGTCCATTTTCGGGAAGTGGCGTTCGATATAGCCGGGATCCAGAAGTTTTCCGCAGGAATGAATGTGATCGCCGAAGGGCTCAAACACGGTCTTGATTCTTACCTCTTCACTGCTTAACGAGACAAAAAAGTGATAGGCACTCCGGTTCAGGATCAGGTCTTCAAGTACAGGCAGCAGTTTGTTCATGGCGGTGTCGGCAATGCTCTCGTAACGCTCACGAGAAAACGCCGATTCGCGCATGGATGGATCACCCTTGATGCTGACCTTGAGCAGGTTTGCCTTGATGCCGGCCTTGGCCAACACGTCCTCTGCCAGTATCAGTTCTTCGTAGCGACCGGCCATGCGTTGCCGAATCTTCCCGGCAGCCGTGTTGTCTGTTTCCATAAAGTTGATGAACGCTGAAGTATCAAGGCGCAGCAAAATACAGTCTTCGGTTGCCAGCGCAGAAGCTGTGCGCCTGGCTTTGTCCAGTACCGCCATTTCACCAAAACAGTCTCTTGAGCCCAGGGTGGACAGCCGTGCCTCGTCAGTGAACTTGCGGGTAACAATAGATACCTGCCCGGATTTGATAAAGTAGACGCCGTCGGGTTCGTCACCTTCGGAAAAAATGGTATCGCCTGCTTTTATGGGAACGATCTGTGCATGTTGTTCAATAGCAGCGAGATCGTTATTGTCCAGCGTCGGGCTGGTCGCTTCTGCAACAGTCATGTGGATGCTCCCCCGGTTTGTGTACCGCTGATTAGCGGCAGAAATAACTATTCTTAATTAAGCATATATTATCAGTCATTCCTGACCACGCAAGATGCGAGTGGTCTGAATATCAACATCATTTGCCATGGCTTGACCCCGGGCTAACAGCCTAGAGCCGTGATTCCAGGATTTGACGGATTTCCCCGTCTTCCAGCTTGATCGGGTTTGTCTTCATGCTGCTGCCACGACAATTGGCAACAATATTGTCCAGGTCTGTACTCGTTACATTAAAGTCACCAAGTGTGGGCAGTCGCATGCGCTCTGTCCAGTGTTCCAGGGTTTTAACCAGTTGTGCGTGAGCCTCGTTGTTGTCCAGGCATGACTGCCTGCCCAGCAGGTTGCCCAGGCGGGCATAGCGATCCAGCGCAGGGTTTCCCGGTTCACGCTCCAGCATGGCGTCAATATTTCTGGCAGTGCAGGCAGCAACCAGGGTGCCACAGGCAACACCGTGAGGAATCGGGAAGAACGCTCCCAGTGGTGCAGCCAGGCCATGCACTGATCCCAGTCCGCTTTGGGCCAGGGTAATTCCGGAAAGCAATGCGCCGTAGGCCATGCCGGCGCACGCCTGATCATTGCCGGCATCGTCATACCAGGGCAGCAATGAATCGCGTACGGCCTCCAGGCCACTCAATGCCAGCGCATCGGTGAACGGGTTTGCGCGCAAGGAGACGTAGGACTCGAGCAGTTGCGTCAATGCGTCCATGCCGTTGGCGGCGATCAGTCCCGGCGGGCAACTCTTCAGCAGGTCCGGATCAACCAGGGCCACATCAGCAACAAGCTGATCATCGCGGAAGGATTTTTTGAAGCCATTGGCGCCGCGTCGACTCAAAACCGCATTCTTGGTGGCTTCGCTGCCGGTACCCGCGGTTGTTGGAACAGCAATAAACGGCAGCGGCGGGCCCGCGTAAGCCAGTTCCGGCCCCACGCCTTCCAGGAAATCCATGACGCTGTTGCTGACAGTCAGCAATCCGGCGATGGCCTTGGCAGCATCCAGAACACTGCCGCCACCAATACCGACGACGACATCAAAGTTTTCATCCCGGTACCGGGTAACAATATTATCCACCAGTTCCGGAGAGGGTTCGCCATCAACAATGACGCGTTGCCAGGTCAGGCCGTCCTGGTCGAGCGTATTGATCAGGGTTTGCCAGGAGGGTTGCCTGGCAATTGACTGGTTGCCGGTTACCAGCATCACCCTGTTGCCATAGTTACGGATTAGTCCTGGCAGGCGTAACAGCTTACCGGAACCGAATTCAATTCCTGGCAACCGGGCAATGGAAAAATCAAACAGCGAAGTTGTGATGCTCATGCGAGTGTTTTCCATTGCCGGGCTTCGACGGGATTCAGGCCGTGATACAGGACGCCTTGCCTTGATGATGCCATCCAGTTGGAGACAGTGTCGCGCCACTGCAGGTAGTGTGTCGTTTGTTTGTGCGCAGCGGCGGCAGCAGCATCTACGTATACTTCATGTAATACAAACCGGCAGGGATCATTGGCCTGCTGCAATACGTCAAAGCGCAAGTTGCCCGGCTCCCTGATGGATGCCTGGTGATTGGCCGTATTGGCATCGATAAAATCATCAATGTGCCCGTCTTTTATATGGATATGAACCAGTGTTACGTGCATGGATTTCCCTCCGTGATAAACGTCAGGCTGGAGTTGCACCGCGGTTACAGCTTACCCGCAATCTGCTCCTGCCAGGGCTGGTTGCCCCGGTAGTAGCCGTAGTCCCAGTCGCCGCCGCCCAGGGTCCGCAACTCTGCAAACAACACGTCGGACGGCACGGCGATGCCGTCCATAATACCATCGATAATAATAAAAGCCCTGGCGAAGCAACCGCTGCGACGCCAGCGCAGTTCTTGAGTATTGCTCTGCTGACCGCAATGCGGGCAAACGAGTTGATTATTTTGCACGTGGGTTTGCCATTGTTGTACAGGTCTGTTGCATGATCGACAGTGCGGGCGGGCTGCATCGCCAGCTAGCAGGACGGGTTGCTCCGTGGCGTGTGGCAGGTAGACAGGGAACATGGTCCCGTTATCGTCGGTTCGGTAAAGAGTCGGGCTGCAGCCAAGAAAGCTGATCAGCCGGCTGAACTGTTGCCCATATTCATACCGGGTGTCGGCCGGGTGCTCAATGAGGCCTATCCGCAGCAGTAGCTGAATCAGGGCGTCGGCATTATCCGGTGCCCAGTGGCTGTCTTTGGGGTTGATGATCATGGCTTCATGCATAGGCTGAGGTTTCGCGTCAGATTGCTTTCTGGTGTAGGCAATGTTACATCAACAGGATCGAAATTTTTATGTGGAGAGCCCGGTTTGTCCCAAGCAGAAACCAGTGCCAGCGTGGCCCGACTGTTTAACCTTGTCGCGTCCGGATACGACAGTCCGGCCTTGAGGTTCTTTCCGTTTGTCGCCGATTACATGACGGCAAAACTGCCGCTGAAGCCAGGTGATCGTGTCCTGGATGTAGGCACCGGCACCGGCGTCCTGGCAATCGCCGCAGCGCAGTCAATTTTGCCCGGTGGCCGGGTGCAGGCAATCGATATCTCACCGCGCATGCTCGATCGGTTGCAGGCGCACATGGACAAGAATGTCCTTGGCAACATAGACGTGCATGAAATGGATGCATCGAAACTGGAATTTCGAAGCGATTATTTTGATGTTGTCGTGGGCAATTTTGTCCTGTTTTTCCTGGAAGATATTCAGGCTGGTTTGAAAGGTTGGGCAAGAGTGGCCAGGCCAGGTGCAACGGTAGCCTTTACTGCGTTTGGTCCCGGCGCGTTTCAGCCGATGCTCAACGCGTTTCGGGAGCGCTATCTTTCCCTCGACGCAAATGCGTCACGACAACAGTTGTTCGATCAGCCGCTCGAGAGCCCTGACGAGTGTCGGCAGCTCGCAGAATTGGCCGGCCTGGTGGATGTAACTGTAGAAACAAGGGATATGGGTTACCACGTCAAGGGTGTTGATGACTGGTGGGAGGTTGCCTGGAATGCCGGTTTGCGTGGATTGCTGGACAAGCTGCCGCAGGAAAAACTCGGGCGATTCAAGATGGCGCATCTCAAGGAGGTTGCGGAAATGCTTGGCGACCAGCCCTACCTGAATATCGAGACCCATTTTGTCAGCGGGCGTAAACCCGCCTGAAAATTTCCGGGCACATCTTTTGTTGATCAGCCGGAGACCCGCTAACTCAAAAACCGTACCAGGCTGCGACTCGGCACTGCGCTTGTCATGTTAATGGGGTCATGTCTGGAATTATTGACGGCGGCAATGTTGTGCCAGCCTGTTTCGGATTGCAACAATATCGTGTTTAATACGTCGTCACGCGCACGAACGTGTTTCGGGTTAATAACAACAAAGTGGTATCTATAATAAAGATGCACCCATGAGTGGTAACTTGCTGAAAAAAATCCTGGTGGCTGATGATCACTCGGTGTTCCGGGATGGTATAAAGAGCCTGTTTGCCGAATTTGGTGATAACGTCGAAATCATCGAATGCGGCAGTTGTCAGCAGACTCTGGATGTTGTTGATCGGCATGCTGATCTTGATCTTGTGTTGTTTGATCTCAGAATGCACGACATGGATGGCTTTGAGGTATTGGCCACTATTGTGCGAAAACGCTATACCTTGCCCGTGATTGTCATATCAGCCTCTGAAGATGCAGATGACATGAAGCGTTGCCTGGATGTCGGCGCAATGGGGTATATCCCCAAGTATGAAACCGGTGATGTAATGCGCAGCGCCATCCAACTGGTATTGTCAGGCAGCATCTATACTCCCGCGGCCATGTCGGCAAGCCGAAATACCCGGCTCGCGCCGGAACTGGCAGGACTGACCTCGCGGCAAATGGATGTGTTGCAACTGATGATGGAAGGTTGCAAGAATCAGGATATCGCCAGCAAGCTGGGCATAACCGAGGTCACGATCAAGACCCATGTCAGCGCGATCCTCAAGAGTCTCGGAGTCGAAAATCGGACCCAGGCAGTACTCAAGGCCAAACAATTGGGATTATGATGGGTTGTCGGCGGTGTTGATCCGTGTCGTGCGTGCAACATGCTGGATAAACGCGCGAATCCTGGCCGGGTTCACCGGTTTATGCAATACGGAAAAATCATGTTCCTTGATTTCTTTCAGTCGCTCCGGGGCAATGTCGCCAGTAACAATTATTGCTTCAATTGCCTGACCCGCATGCCTGCGAATCATTTCAATGGCCTGAAAGCCGTTATCGTTTCCGCGCAAGCGTAAATCAACAATCATTCCGTCAGGCGTACGACCGCAAGCGTCAATCCGGTCTATGGCCTGCTGTATTGAGTCAGCCATGATGCTGCGGATGCCCCAGTCTTCGAGCAATGCTTCCATGCCCTGACGTACATCGGCCTCGTCGTCCAGAACCAGGATGCAGATGGGCCTGGCGTTTTCACTGGCAGTATCTGCAAACGGTTGTTGTGCGAGTGTTTTGGTGCCGGCTGAGAAATCATTGCTTCGCGGGAGGGCGAGGCCAAAGTTCGAACCCTCTCCCGCCCGGGATGTTACAGACAACGGGTGCTCGAGCAACCCGGCTAGCCGGCGCACAATGGCCAGCCCAAGTCCAAGGCCCCGCGTACGATCACGTTCCGGGTTATTCAGTTGACGAAATTCCTCGAACACATCTTCAATCGACTCTTGGGGAATACCAATTCCTGTATCAATGACATTGATCCTGATGTTGTCGGTTTCCGCCGAGAGTTTGATGGTGACGCCACCGCTGTTGGTATATCGAATCGCATTGCTCACCAGGTTGCGCAGAATGGTTTCCAGTAATGCCGGATCAGTCTGCACATGACCACCATGGCCAGACATTTCCAGGGAAAGGCTTTTTTCGAGGGCCTGTATATTCATCTCGTCAACAAGCTGTTGCACCATTTGATCAAGATTGAATACTTCCTTTTTCGGTGTGATGGCACCCGCGTCCAGCCGCGAAATATCGAGCAACGCATTGAGCAGGCCTTCCAGTGCCATGACAGACTTGCCGATGTTGTCCACCAGTTTTTCGCCTTTTTCGGTGCCCACCTGCGGCTTCAGGGCTTCAGCAAACAGTGACAGTGCATGCAGTGGTTGGCGCAGGTCATGACTTGCGGCTGCCAGAAACCGGGATTTGGCCAGGTTAGCCTGTTCTGCGCGATCCTTTTGTTGGGCCAGTTCCTGACGTAACCGCAGGGTTTCACGAATGGCATTTCCCCTGTAAGACGCGACAATATAGCTGGTGGCAATCAGCAGTATTAACACGAGCCCGGTCATGTGGTGTTCAGTGGTTGAATTCAGGAAGAACCGGGTGATATGGGGTGGCAACGACATCAGGATAAAGGCAAGAAAACCTGGAAGATAGGAAACGCTCAATGTCATAAATATGGCAGAGACCGATCCAATCGCGGCAATTGCCATCTGCATCTGGTACGAATCAGGCACATACAGGAGGAACGCCGACGAGCCCCAGGACATCCCGAATAGTCCAAGAGTAAGAATCAGCATGGTGGCCCACTTCTTTTCAATCGGGTCTGGTGGGTTGAGTTTGCGAAAGTACAACAGGTAGCCGGCTCGAATAACTGAGGCCAGGCTGACAAAGCTGACCCAGGCGATGATATTCGCGGCTGGAACCTTGTCGACAAATATCATGCCTACTACCATGGCAACCGGAATATTTAATATTGCCGGCATCAGCGGTGCGTTATGCGAAACGCGCAGGAATTCGGATTCGAGATTATTGTTGGTCATTTGGACGTCGCCAGAAAAAGCAGTTTGTCGCAGCTGCTGCGGATTTTTTTTGGTTAGGCAGAGCTGCGTGCGCTATTTTTGTTAAAAATCATACTTTAGTATGATACTTATTAGTCTAATGTATTATGGATTTTGTCTATACTATAATCAATAATTATTAGTGAGTTGCGAAAAAGCAACCAGAGAGTCAGGGTTGCCTTTGTATGGGTCATCTTGTCAGGTTACTGCTCAGGTATTCTGGCGATAAATCCAACGACTATTTCCGGTGCGCAGACGAAATTTGAAACAACAGGTGATCCTGGGTTGCCGAAGTCGCTGGTATCCGGTGTTTCGGGACAGGCTATCTGTTTCAATGTTCGCATTTTAGGTTGGCCCAGGTATTCGGGTAGACGTGGTAATGATCGGCTACAGGGATCGGTATCCGGGCTTGATCGAGATCAGAACGGAAATGATTTATGTATCGCGGTTTATGTATTCAAGATGAGGAGATTTTCGTGAATCCAGTATCAGTATCGAGATTTGTCCGGGCCGTTGTTCTGGCAATCCTGCTTGGTGCCGGTGTTTCGGCCTGTCACAAGAGCAGTGGCGGAGGGAGCGTTGCGCCAGTGCCGGGAACAACCGCCTGTGTTTGGGATTCCACTAATTGGGATGCCTGCAATTGGCAATAGCACGAAGTATTGGCCAACGATTTCCCATTAAATATTGCCGACGGATAAGTGCGATTAAAAATCGCACAGGAGAACAAGTTATGAAGCTCAAGTTAACAGTACCGAACAGATCCCAGCTGATCGCCGTGACAATGCTTGTTACCAGCGCATCTGTTGGCTACGCGGTGACGGTTCCGAACACTTTTACATCCGGATCGCCGGCTGTGGCAGCGGATGTCAATGCCAATTTCAACTCCCTGGTCACCGCGCTGACCGCTGCTGAAGCAAGCATCTCATCGCTGCAGGCTTCATTAGCAACAGCCAATACCAAGATAGCTGCGCTCGAGGCCAAGCTGGCCAACGTGTCAGTCGTAACGTACAACGGCCAGCCGACAGTGCGTTTTAGCGGTGTGAATGTCCAGGTCGTAAATGGCGCAGGCAGTACCGGCGTCGTTGACGGCAAGGGTAACCTGATCGTGGGTTATGACACGGCAAGAAGTGATACCGCCAGTTTTTGTTCTGCAGGCCATGCTGTTACGCAGGCTGATTGCACCGCTGCCGGTGGTGCCTGGGCTGTATCGCACAAAAGCGGCTCACACAATCTTGTAATCGGGGACCAGAATAACTACTCCTCCTACGGCGGCATGGTTGTCGGCTATCGCAATACGATTAACGGCGCGCGCGCCAGCGTTGCTGGTGGTATGTACAACACCGCCCGTACCAATAATACCTCGGTATTGGGCGGCTACGGGAATACCGCAGGAGGCACAGGGAGTGCCGCCGCGGGTTCGGGCGCAGCGGTAAGTGGCGGCAGTATCAATGTCGCCAGTGGCACTTATGCAAGCGTGAGCGGTGGTCGAAGGGCTACAGCCAGTGGCCCGGATGCGAGTGTGAGTGGCGGTTCTTATAACGTGGCATCGGGATCCGCCGCCAGTGTCAGTGGTGGCGGCGGTGATTTCCCCAACTTTGGCCTTATCGCCAGCGGAAGCTTTTCCAGTGCGACAGCTGGTTCAAGCAGTGAAGCGAGTGCGGCGTATTCCGGTATTCATGGCGGCAGTGGAAATAACGCAGACGTGCATGGCTCCATAATAGGCGGTGGCTATGGTTGCGACGCTTCCTCCTTGGGCACATTGGCTACAGGTCGATGGGCCGCCGGAGGACTTAGTAGCGGTTGCAATTTGTGGAATAACTAGGAAGGCAAAAACAGGGACTGACGACAGCACCTTAAAACAAGCTGGCGGCGGATTCCCGGTAGTGTTGCCGTAGTGGCGTTCAATATGTACGAAAGGCGTGTACCGTCCGGCCCGGGAATCCTGTTTCCGGGTCGGTTCACGCTTGAAATTGGCCGGATTATCAAAAAAAGAGGAGGCTCCATGAGACGGCTGAATACAATATTGATAATTTTCGTGACTGTTTTATCCGTCGCTTGTAACGACAGCAGCGGCGGCAAATAAGTCAGTATTGATCTCTGGGCCGGGGTGTCAGCAGGCGGCAGCATTGTATTGCTGCATGCTGAATCGGTGCTCAGCGGCGGCATCAGCATAAGTGGAAATATTGTCAACCATGCTCCACCTGCCGGGTTAACCGGTACAGCTGATACATTTGCGTTCGTGATTCGATCTGCTGCCGGTGTGATTCGTCAGGGAGTTATATCGGTACAGTTGTTGTAACCAGGGTTATTTCAGATATGTGAACTGGAACCGGTTTTAAGGCAAGGGTTTTTCACGATATACAATAAGGTGAACAGTTTCACCGATTTGCCGGTTCGAGCCGGCTAACCTCATAACGGTTCGACCATTTTTGCGTGCGATACAGGAAGGAGGTTGTAATGAAGTCGACAAAAAAGCGTGTTAAGCGCGGGAGCACTAACGGCAATCATGCTGCAGAACTGCGGGCATACAGAAGACGAAGCCAGCTTATTGGGGCAGCCATTATTGCATCCAGCAGCATAATTGCCATGGCAGCATCTGTACCCAATACCTTTACTTCTGGGTCACCGGCGTTGGCGTCGGATGTCAACGCCAATTTCCAGGCGTTGGCGACTGCGGTAACCGCAATGGAAACCAAGCTGGCCAGCTTGTCGCTGGAGACGGTTAATGGCCAGCCGACGGTGCGGTTTAGCGGGGTGAACCTGCAGGTGGTGAACGGTCAAGGGACAACCGGCACAGTTAATGGCGTCGGTAACCTGATAGTTGGTTACGATGAATTGGATATCTCCGGAACCAGCAAGTGCTCACTGGGTACCAATCCGTCCAATCAGGCAATCGTGGTCACCGAGGGGGATTGCCTTGCTGCAGGCGGCATCTGGGCGACCAGCCATAAAAGCGGATCACATAATCTGGTGTTGGGCCTACAGAACAATTATTCCCAATACGGCGGCCTGGTATCAGGCGCGCGCAATACCAGCAATTACCGATTTGCCTCATTGCTTGGCGGTTATACCAATATGGCTTCAGGTGAGTATGCCGTTGTTACGGGCGGTTCGGATAATAGTGCCAGTGGCAATCGCGCCAGTGTCAGCGGTGGGCAAGACAATACGGCCAATGGTGGCTGGTCCAGTGTAACCGGCGGCAGGCTGAATCTTGCAGGCGGTGGCTGGGCCAGCATCACCGGCGGTTCCAATAATGTAACTTCCAGTGGTCCGGCCAATACGGTGAACGGTGGCCAGTCGAATTCGGCCAGTGGCCAGTTTGCTGTTGTCAGTGGTGGAACCGGCAATGTTGCCTCCGGAATAAAGGCCGTTGTCAGTGGCGGTAATGCAAACCGGGCCACGGGCGACCATGCCACGGCCAGCGGTGGCTGGTTAAACAGGGTATCCGGCAATGCTGCCGTTGCCAGCGGCGGATATGCCAATTTTGCCACTGGCGCAAACGCAGTCATCGGTGGCGGTTCCGGCAATACCGCATCACATAATGCCAGTACGGTAGGCGGTGGCAGTTCCTGTGTATCTACCCAGGATGCCTATTGGGCGGTTGGCGTCAATGCAGCAGCGATAGGCGGTGGTTGCAGGGTGAATAATAACTGATTGCGGCAGCGGGCCAGCATGGTCAGGATGAAGATGGTTATCTGTTAACGATCAAATGGTTACCGGAGTCATTAGAAAATGACCATAAAACCATCAGCTGCGCATCATATCTGCAGCCCGATTATTTGTTTTCATGGTGCGTCGGTACAGGTATGCGCACTGTTTTGTGACGGGGTGTACCAAGACCGGGATGGCTGAGAGTCAGGCAGGGCATTTTGCCCCTCTGCCATCTATTTGCCGCATATGACAACTGAGAAAGAAAAATACGGGAGTCTGGTCCATTTTTGCCAGAGAAATCAGCAGCAACAAGCTGACCAAAATACGGAAAACAGATCGATGAGGACATGAAAATGAATAAATTATTAAGATCGGTACTGGCTATATTTACTTTTGGCGCGTTGGCCGCCTGTGGCGGTGGCGGTGGCAGTGATTCGCTGCCACCGGTACCTACAGTAGGCTGCAGTACTACCACGGCCGGCGACCTGACCGTTACGTTTGCCGGCACCATACCTACAGGCAAGACCGGTGCCGTCAAGGTATATGATGCCAGCGGCACGCTGGCCGGTACGGCCACGGCAACCAGTCCAACACTTTCAGGGTTGGCAGCTGGCGCCTATGTGCTGGTGTCCACGCCGTTATCCGGTGCCGCCAACGCCATAGTCAGGCAGGCCTATGATGCAGCGGTTTCTCCTGACCAGGTTTGTATTGGCGATGGCACGACGGAAACATCAACGGCAACTTATGCCTTGATACCAACCAGTAACAAGCTGTGGGTTGGGTCGCAAGGCAGTGGTATCAACAACACGGTTAGTTATGCTGCGACCAGTCTGACAGCTACTGCTACGGTGGCGGCGACAACGGTCAATACAACAAAAGGCCATAGCGGTTTCGCGATCGACACCCATGGCAATCTCTGGGTGCTCGGGCAGTCCACCACTGATCCATTGTTGGCGCGCTACCCGGCCGGCAGTTTCTCTGCTGGTGGTGCCAAGACACCGGATTTTACTGTACCGCTGAGCGCCATACCTTATGCTGCACCGCATTCCAAGGGGTTGGCTATATCTCCACGTGGGCACATCTGGGTCTCCAGCCCGGGTAACGACGAAGTTTACCGGTTCAAAGCTGCACCAGGCGGCGTCGTGGAAACCACGCCCAGCGTCACCATTACTGGATTGAACTATCCAACCGGGCTTGCGTTTGATGCAAGCGGCACCTTGTGGGTCTCTGATACCGGAAGCGGCCACTTGCTGCGCTACAGTGTTTTCCCGGTCACCGATGGAGCGATTCTGTCAACGCCTTCAGTTGACACCAATCCGGGACAGGATGTTACCGGTATTGCCTTTGATGCTGCCGGCAATCTTTGGGTGGCATCCTTAGTCCAGGGTCAACTGATCCGTGTCGGATCGGCCGCTTTGTATGGTGGTGGTAATGTGACTCCAGACAAATGGTTCGCGGCCGGCAGTCTTCCAGTATCGGTAGCGATTGATGAAAACGGCCTAGTCTGGGTGGGAGGCAATGCCGGATCCATAAGGGCATTCAACCCGGGTGCGGCCAATGGCACCGCCGCAATTCGCACTATTACGACCAATACATCTGAAATGAACTATGGCGAATCGCTGGCGTTTTATCCCGCACCTGCAGCGTTACCGCTGGCGCATTCACTGCCCTAGGCAACAGTTCCATGTCGCACTCGGCCCGCTTCGGCGGGCCTTTTTTTGTTCAGTTTGCGGTGGCCAGCCAGCGGCATTCAATGGCGACAAAAAACCGGGAGAATGGGGTCAATAATGTCAGCCAGCCTGCCGCAATTCCGGCCCCGTTGGCGAGCATATCGTAGTAATCCATGTAGCGAAGCGGGTGGAAACTCTGGGCAAACTCCAGGCCCGCCCCAAGGGCAAACAACCCGAGGGCGATCAGCCAGTGCCGGTGTTTCGGGTAGAGCTGCAGGAACCACCACATGGGCACGCCGTACATGGCGACGTGACCGACCTTGTCCTGCCATTCCACTACTGTTGGCAGGTTTATGGCGGTCAACGATAGGTAGATCACCGCAAATACCCAGCCCCAGGCCAGGCTCAGCCAAACCAGACGTTTTTCGGGTAATTGTTTTTCGTCAAGATTATCTATCATAAGTACTTGTTCTATATTGGTATTGTGCTTACACGATGTCGCCGGAACGATCACAAAATCGATTCGCGCGGCCCGTCAATTTGGGTAGAATAACGGCCTTTCACGTATCCGGGTAGATGTTGCCCGGGTCATTCTTAACCGGAAACCGAGCGATAACCAATATAATGAGTACTCCCGACATTTTATTTGATTCCGAGATCAAAAGCCTGCCGCGTGTGCATCGTGGCAAGGTTCGCGATATTTATGAAATTGACGCCAGTCACTGGCTGATTGTTACGACCGATCGACTGTCAGCGTTCGACGTCATTCTGCCAACGGCGATACCGGGCAAGGGCGCGGTGCTGACCGCTGTATCCAACTTCTGGTTTGACCGATTGAAGAGTGTCGTGCCCAATCACCTCGCCGAGATGAGCCTGGAGCAGGCCCTGCCTGATGCTGCCGAGCGTGCCCAGGTGGAAGGTCGGGCTATTGTTGTGAAACGTCTCAAGGCGTTGCCGGTAGAGGCCATTGTACGTGGTTATATTATTGGTTCCGGCTGGAAGGATTATCAGAAGACCGGCACAGTCTGTGGTATCCGGCTGCCTGAAGGGTTGCAGCAGGCAGACAAGTTGCCACAAGCCATTTACACGCCATCGACCAAGGCGGATGTAGGCGAGCATGACGAAAATATTGATTTCGACAAGACCGTTGAAATCCTCGGCGAGGCCCGGGCAAAGGAAGTCCGTGATGTTGCATTAAAGCTTTATACCGAGGCGGCCAATTACGCGCTGGAGCGCGGCATTATCATCGCTGATACCAAGTTCGAGTTTGGTGTTGATGATGACAATAACCTGGTATTGATCGACGAGGCGTTGACGCCGGATTCCTCCCGGTTCTGGCCGGCTGACAGCTACAAGCCTGGCATGAGTCCGCCCAGTTTTGACAAGCAATACGTTCGTGATTACCTGGAAACCCTGGATTGGGACAAGACACCTCCGGGACCGGAGTTGCCCGGAGATGTCGCTGAACAAACAGCAGCCAAGTATAACGAGGCACTTGAGAGATTGACTGGCCAGGCATGATTTCATGTCGACAAAGGAATGATTGATGATGAAGCGGTATGCTTTATGGCTGAAGCGAATGATGATCGGCGCGATGATGGTTGGTGCTGTTGCCTGTACCGAGGATAAATCAAAACAGGTGACACAAGAGCCGCAGGCTGACACTGGCCAGGCGGCGCCGCAGCTGAAGGAAAGCCGGTTTTCGGTGGAAGCCATATCCCGGGGAGCAGCAGTATTCCAGACGCATTGCGCCGAATGTCACGGCCCGGATGCCCAGGGTCACCCGGACTGGGGTAATCCCAATGCCCAGTACGTGGTGGCGCCACCCCTTGATGGAAACGGGCCGTCTCCCAAGCGCAGTCGCGCCGAACTGATCAATGTGATTCTGAATGGTGTTACTCTTGATGCCAAGCAAGTGATGCCTGGATGGAAAGGTCGACTCAAGGATTCCGAGGTAATCGATACCATAACCTGGTTCCAGGCGTTATGGCCGGCAAAAATCTACGAGCAATGGGAAAAGGCCCAGGCCGATGGCGGCAAACAACGCGGTTCCTGACCGCACGAATAAATCTGGTTTTAACTAGCAGGAGATAATTATGTACGGATTCAGTGTTCAGGTGGCATATGGTTTTGACGAAGCCATTGAAAGGGTCACAGAAGAATTGCAGAAAGAAGGGTTTGGCGTGTTGACTGATATCGATGTCAAGGCCACCCTGAAGAAGAAGCTGGACGTGGATCGCAAGCCTTACCGTATTCTGGGTGCGTGCAATCCGCCGTTGGCCAACCAGGCTATTAACGCTGATGCGGATATCGGCCTGTTGCTGCCTTGCAATGTCGTTGTGCGCGAGGAAGACGATGGCAAGATTACCGTTGCTTTCATGGATCCATCGGCGGTACTGAAGCTGGTGGAAAAGGAAGGCATTGAAGCCCTGGCTGCCGAGGTTCGGTCACGCCTGGAGCGGGTAAAAAACGCACTGGCAGGATAATCATTCCCGGTGCGGTAATAACAAGCGGCCTCTTCGGAAACGGGAGGCCGTTTTTGTTTCTGCAGGTCATGTATTCGCCGACATGGGGGTCGTGTTTTTCGTATCTCTATGCAGGGGGCATTGCTACAATCTAATAATCATAAAAATTAATTGTAGTTTCCAGGGTTTTTGACCAGTTCAGGGAGGGTCATGCGCATGAGGCTTTTTATATGTGCAAAAACAGCCATTGAGGTGATTGTGATGCTGCCTGCGTTGGCGGGTTCGATTACTGCGTTTGCTGAAGAGCAGGACCGAGGTATCGCGCTAATATTGGCTGCAGACTATGCGGAAAAACGGGTCGAGCATACGTTCAAGGCGGCAGGTCCCGGTGGTGCAGATGTTGTATTTGATGGAGAAATGTCGGCAGCCGCGGTGGCACTGACGGCGGCAAAGGGTGGATTCTATATTAGTCTGAATGCCGAAATGCCTCTCAGGGAGGAAACCACGCCGATTGGAGAGAGCCTGCTTTTTCTCGAGCGGGATGATTACGCGTTGACCCTGGGTTACTCGGTGTTTGAGCGCATATCGGTTTTTGCCGGCTACAAGTATGGCAAGACCCGGATCACCAATGTGTATACTGATGTTGACCTCAGCGGCCCGACGCCAAGGCCGTATCTCGGGAGTAGTGAATTTGACCTGATCGAGGAAGGCCCGTTTCTTGGCCTCGCCTACAACCAGCCAATCAATGAAGGTAACTGGCTGGGCGTGAACGTGGCATACGGCTTCATGGACAGCGAAATAGTCAACCACACACTGGCTACGGGTGGCGGCAATACCGGTCCGGCAAGTGGTTCAGGTGACACGGAAGGATTCAGCTTTGGCGTGAGGTGGAGCCATGCATTTTCAGCTGCAACCCAGGTCGCGGTTGGTTACAAGATGAATACCTATGATAACGAAGGTGCCGATATTACCGGTACAGGGTATAAATACGAGTCTGTGTACAACTACATTACGCTGGGCTTGTCCCATTATTTCTGAGTCGCGGGACGGCGTCCGGGTTACGTCGGTCAAACAGGGGAAAATGGTGAGTGACATGATTACTGAATACCATGTAGAAAAAATGAAGTGCGGTGGCTGTGTCGCCAAGGCGCAGGAAGCACTGAAGAACGTGGATGGTTTTGAGTCCGCGGAATTTGACCTGGAAGCGAAGGTCGGTCGTGTTGAAGGGGACGTTGACCCGCAATCGGTATGCCTGGTGTTGACACAGGCAGGGTATCCCGCCGTGGTAAAGAGCGCGTGATCGTTGCCCGGTCAAGGATATGACTAACCAGGAGCCACAACGTTTTTCCATTGGCGGAATGAGTTGCGCCGGTTGCGTAACTGCGGTGGAAGAAGCCATTCGCGCTGTTCCGGGTGTGACCGATTCATCTGTGAATTTTGCCGAACACACTGCCAGTGTTACCGGCGCTATTCCGGCACAAACCATTATCAACGCCGTTACTGAAGCCGGTTATGAAGCGGCGCTGTTGCAGGGGGAGCAGGCGGAAGCTGAAAAGCTTGAAGCCGAGTTTCGTCATTACCGCAAGCTGTTGCACAAGTTTGTTGTCGCGGCCCTGGTTGGTGGACCGCTGTTTCTGTCGGGCATACTGGGATATATGCCCGGTCTTGGCAGCGGTGCAGAGCAGCTATTCTGGCTGGCTGTATCAGCTTTAACCCTGTTCGTGCTGGTATTCTCGGGCGGCCAGTTTTTTACCGGCGCCTGGAAGTCGTTCCTGAATCATAATGCCAACATGGATACACTGATTGCCCTGGGTACCGGTACAGCCTGGAGTTATTCGCTGGCCATCACTGTGTACCCGGAACTGGTTCCGGAAGCGGCACGTCATGTCTATTTCGAAGCTGCTGCCATTATTATTGCGCTCATCAATCTTGGCTCGGCGCTGGAAATGCGCGCACGAGGCAAGACCTCGCAGGCGATCCAGAGGTTAATTGGCCTGCAACCAAAAACAGCATGTGTCGTGCGTAACGGTGAAGAGATCGACATAGCTATCGGTGATGTAGGTCTTGATGAGACCTTGCGTGTGCGCCCCGGCGAGAAGATTGCGGTCGATGGCGTAATCATTGATGGCCGTTCGAGTATTGATGAATCCATGCTGACCGGTGAGCCGATGCCGGTGAGCAAGGGTATTGGCGATGAAGTGGCAGCTGGTACCTTGAACAAGCAGGGAACGTTCCTTTTCAGGGCGACGCGTATAGGGCGCGATACGGCGCTGGCGCAGATTATTGAAATGGTGCGCCAGGCGCAGAATACCAAACCGGCAATAGGACGACTCGCAGACAAGGTGGCCGCTGTATTCGTGCCGGTTGTGTTGATCATTGCCGTGCTGACGTTTCTCGCCTGGGCCAATTTCGGACCGGAGCCGCGCAGTGCGTTTATGCTGGTGACAACCATGACCGTGTTGATCATTGCCTGTCCGTGTGCATTGGGGCTGGCAACGCCTATTTCCATCATGGTCGGCGTAGGCAAGGCGGCTGAATACGGTATCCTGATTCGTAACGGCGAGGCGTTACAACAGGCCGGTAATATCACCGCAGTCATCCTGGACAAGACCGGTACCATTACCGAGGGTGAACCGCATTTGACGGCAGTAATCCCGGCGGATAACTGGACAGAGCAGCAGGTTTTGATCCTGGCTGCAGCCGTTGAGGTGGGTTCCGAACACCCATTGGCAGAAGCAATTGTCGGAGCCGCCAGGGCCGAGAAACTTGAATTGCCAACGGTTACCGACTTTGAGTCGGTTACTGCCTGTGGTGTGCGCGGCATGATTAACGGCAAGCAGGTGGCGCTGGGCAATGCGAGGCTCATGGTCAAGCAGGGTGTACAACTCGATGCCATGTATAAGCGTGCGCAAAAGCTGGCTGCACAGGGGCAAACCGCTATGTTGTTGGCAGTGGACGACAGCCTGGTTGGCATTCTCACTGTTGCTGACCCGGTAAAACAGGATTCCGCGGCAGCTATCGCCCGGTTGCACAAAGCGGGTATCAAGGTTGTTATGTTGACTGGCGACAATCGAAACACTGCGGAAGCTGTGGCCGCACGGGTTGGTATTGACGAGGTTATGGCCGAGGTGCTGCCGGAAGACAAGTCAGGCAAGGTGGCGGAATTGCAGCAACGAGGCGAGGTGGTCGCCATGGTGGGTGACGGCATCAATGATGCGCCGGCCCTGGCGCGCGCTGATGTCGGTTTTGCCATTGGCACCGGTACTGACGTGGCCATGGAAAGTGCATCGGTAACACTGATGCGAGGGTCGTTGCATGGCGTTGCTGATGCCATCGCCATATCGCGGGCAACGGTACGCAACATCAGGCAAAACCTGTTTGGTGCCTTTGTTTACAATACCCTGGGTATACCGGTGGCAGCCGGCGTACTTTTTCCGGTTTTCGGGGTATTGCTTAACCCGGTGATTGCCGGCGCCGCCATGGCCATGTCGTCGGTGACCGTAGTCAGCAACGCCAACAGGCTGCGCCTGTTGAGCCTTGATCGGAACGCGAAATGAGCAATTCGCTGGCAGTCATAAATATCATCGGGCCGGCACTGATTCTTGCCATCATCTGGTGGTTCTGGATAGCGCGCGGCAAGACCCGCAAGGTCGAGAACAATGTCGTCGAAATTGTTGTTGCCGACGGGGTTTATACGCCTTCGCGCATTGAAATACCGCTTAACCAGCTCGTGGTGTTGAATTTTACCCGCAAGGATCCGTCTCCCTGTGCTGAAAAGGTGATTTTCTCCACGCTGGAGAAAAGCCATGACTTGCCGTTAAACGAAACGGTGCCGGTATACATCAGCTTGTCAGAGCCGGGCGAGCACGAATTTACCTGCCAGATGCAGATGTATCGTGGATCGTTGATCGCCAGGTAACGGCTTGTCAGTATTTTGGCAAGGAAAGATTCAGCCGAATATTCACCAGTGTCATCAGCAGCAGTGCGGCCAAGGCGTTATGGCTGGTCACCAATGCCAACGGCAGATCCAGTACAAGTTGCCCGATTCCGACAAGCATTTGCAGAATCAGCAAGATAAACATGAAGTTGACCACCGGCTTTATGCGAGGCTCACTGGCTTTTGCCTGCCAGCCAAACCAGGCCAGGTACAGCAAGAGCAATACCGCGCCAGACCGATGCAGGAAGTGTATTGCCGGCATCGCCTCGTCGGGCACGATCATACCATTTTGAGTAGCCAGTACCCGCAGAGGATTCAGTGCCTGTAGCCAGTCACCGCTGCAGAGTCCCGGTCCCGGGCAGGCTGGTCCGGCAAAATTTCCGCTGACCCATGCGCCCAGCAGTATCTGGGCAAACAGCCCGCCCAGGGCAATCGTGGCCAGCGGCCCCAGTCGTTGCGCAGAAGCCAGTGCCTGTATGGGTGGACTGGTATAGGTCTGTCCCAGCCACCATAACATGGCCAGCATGGCCATACCGCCTACCAGGTTACCCACGGTGACCGCAGGAATCCACGGTGACGGTGTTGTGTAGCCCAGCACCGAAAGAAACACCGTGATACCAAGAATGGCAAAGGGCAGGCCAATGCCGGGACCGCCCCGTTTTCGCATGCGCATGGCCATGGCGACGATCATGATGATAAACAGCCCGAGCGCTGATGCGACCACTCGATGAAGCATGCGGGCGAAGCCATGAGGCTGTTGAGGCTGTGCGTTGGTAAAGGAAGATTTGGCCGTGTACTGGTCCAGCGCACCGACGTAGCCATAACATTGTGGCCACGGTTCGCACCCGAGCCCATTGGTCGATAACCGGATATAAGCACTGAGAACGATTGTCATTAGCGTTAACAGGATCGACACAAATATCAGCAGGGTGAACAGGTTATTGCGGGATTGAGCATTTTGAATCATTGGCTTGCCTGGTGTTGTTATCGTTATGCTCCGGCCATGTTTCATGGCGGTCCGGCTTTATCTTATTGATTTAACGTCCAGTTGTATATTCTGATTTATTGAGCAGGATCATGGCAATCCGCAGCAGCTGCGGTAAATTGACGCAGGTCAATAATTGCGCCCGGAAAAAATGTTCTATTACGCTGATAAGGTGTACCGAGAATACATTTTTAAAAGGGCGGGGTTAGGTCCTGATCATCGCCTGTGTTTTTCCGTTAGCTTATTCGAATTCGTCAATTGCGCAGTGCTGGAGGATGAAAATGTCTGAAAACAATGAAAATGAAGCAATCCCGGTCATGCAAAGGGTGCTTGATAATCCGTTTCTTCTGCTGTTCCTTGGAGTGGTTATCCCAACGGTGTTTTATATTCTTTGGGGAATCATGGAGATCGTCACTATTCCGATAGCCAGCTAATTTCGGTAAGAGGAGAATAACTATGAGTGCTTTGACCCCTCCGAGTAAGCGAATCTGGTGGAAGGAGCCTGTTGAGCGCGTAGAGCTCATCTGGATCAGCCTGGTTGTCGTATGGGGCCTGATCATGACGTTCATGATGCCTTACTGGCATGTAGTCGGAAAACAGAATCTATCCAACGAAGCTTACCGAACAACACCACAACAATTTCTTGCAAAAGCCCAGGCTATGGTTGACCAGTACGAAGTCCGTAAGGAAACGGAGAGACAGATTCCGGTTGTCGCACCTCCTGCAGGTTCGGATGTCTACCTGGTGGCGCGCCTGTGGGACTGGTGGCCTATCCTGGAGCTGAAAAATGGCGAGACTTACCGGTTGCACGTGTCATCCCTGGACTGGCAGCACGGATTCTCATTGCAGCCTACCAACCTGAATACCCAGATTATCCCGGGATATGAAATGGTCATGACGGTAACGCCCAACAAGTCGGGTGATCACGCCATTATATGCAACGAATACTGCGGGATCGGCCACCACAAGATGGTCGGCAAGATCTACGTGAAATAAGGGGAGATGGTTATGAGTGAGTTCAGAACTTGTCCGGATACCGGACTGCGTTTCCACCGACCTGCCGAACAACTGATGAAATTGAACGCGGTAGCGGCAGTGGTTTTCCTGCTGGTTGGTGGAATCATGGGTATCGGGGTGGGCCTTACCCGATGGCCGGCAGTACACCTGCTTGGCGCGGAAGACTTTTACCTCGTGTTGACATCACATGGCATCAACGTGCTGATCTTCTGGATCATCTTCTTTGAAATAGCCGTTTTGTACTTTTGTTCATCGGTGCTATTGAATGTAAGACTGGCGACGCCACGAATGGCCTGGCTGGCGTTTGCATTGATGATAATCGGTGCCGTAACAAACAACGTAGCCGTATTCATGGGTCGATCCAGTGTAATGATGACCTCGTATGCACCTATGGCAGCGGACCCGGCGTTTTATCTCGGCTTGATCCTGTTTGCGGTGGGCGCATTGATTGGCTGTTTTGTGTTCTTCGGAACATTGGTTATTGCCAAGGATGAAAAGACCTATGAAGGGTCGGTGCCGCTGGTGACCTTTGGTGCGATTACGGCCGCAATCATAGCCGTGTTCACCATTGCTTCCGGAGCGATTATCCTGATTCCGACGTTGCTGTGGAAGCTGGGTTATATCGGCTCCATCGATCCGCTGATGTATCGCATTATCTGGTGGGGTATGGGTCACTCGTCACAACAGATCAACGTGGCCGCCCACGTTGCTGTCTGGTATGCCATTGCCAGCGTCGTATTTGGTGCCAAGCCGTTGTCAGAGAAGGTCAGTCGCAGTGCATTCCTGCTGTACATCCTGTTCCTGCAATTGGCCTGCGCGCATCACCTGTTGGTGGACCCTGGTGTCAGTTCCGAGTGGAAGATATTCAATACCAGTTACGCCATGTACCTGGCGGTAATGGCTTCCATGATCCATGGCCTGACTGTACCGGGCGCAATCGAGGCGGCCCAGCGCAAGCGTGGTTTTAACAAGGGCCTGTTTGAATGGCTGCGCAAGGCACCCTGGGGCAATCCGTCATTCTCCGGCATGTTCCTGTCGCTGATTATCTTCGGGTTCCTCGGCGGTATTTCCGGCGTCATGATGGGAACCGAGCAGCTGAACCTGCTGATTCATAATACCATCTATGTACCAGGTCATTTCCATGCCACGGTTGCCACGGGAACAACGCTGGCGTTCATGGCGTTGACCTATTGGCTGGTACCCATCCTGTTCCGGCGCGAGCTGATTATGCAAGGCTTTGCCAAGTGGCAGCCCTACATTTTCGCGCTGGGCATGACCGGTGTATCGCTGTTCCTGATGGCGGCCGGTACTATCGGTGTGCCTCGACGTCACTGGGATATCACCATGGCAGGAACATCGCTGCCGTATGAGTTCCCGGCAACCGCGTTCAACCTTATGGGCTTTGCTGGCGTCTCTGCGGTGATAGCGGCCGTGGGCGGCGGCCTGTTCGTGCTGATCATTGTCGGCTCCTTGCTGCTGGGCAAAGATCTGGGCCAGGAAAAATCGCCGCAACCCCGTATCGCCGAACCGGTTACCAGTTATAGCGGAATCGGGTCCGGATCGATTGCAATTCCGGGTACGCTGGTGCTGGCATTGATCTTCCTCACCGTGTTTGTGCTCTACTACTTCGTCAACTGGAAGTATCTTGGCCAGACATGGGGATTAAGTTGATTCTCCGGTAAATAGTGGTGTGTCAGGGGTGGGTACAAGGAGTGCCCGCCCCGTTTTTTTCAATACAACGACAACAATGACCGACAGAGTGTAATGAGCGCAGTATTATCAATATCCAGGATTCTCACCGGGTTGTTCCTGCTTTGTTGTGGCTGGGCGCCCCTGGTCGGGCAAGCGACTACCAAGTCAGCTGACGACAAATCCACGCTGTCTATCAGCCAGGCGGCCATAGGCAAGATGCTGGGCGATTACACGCTGAAGCAGCCTGATGGCACAGCTTTCGAGCTGAAAACCCTGCGCGGCAAGCCGGTTGTAATAAGCCTGATTTACACCAGCTGTTATCACATATGTCCTACCACTACGCGGCACCTGGCGAGCGTTGTACGCAAGGCGCGCTCGGCACTGGGTGACGACAGCTTTGTTGTTTTGACCATTGGCTTCGATGTGGACCGTGACAAGCCTGAGGTGATGGCCAGGTTTGCTGCCGAGCAAGCGGTGGACATGGGCGGCTGGTATTTCCTGAGCATGGACAGCGATACGATGACCGGCCTGACAAGGGACCTGGGGTTTATATTCAAGCCCAGCGCCATGGGTTTTGACCACCTGATCCAGGCGTCGATAATTGATGCACAGGGCAGGGTCTATCGCCAGGTGTACGATATGAAGTTCAGCACACCGATGCTGATCGAGCCACTCAAGCAACTTGTTTACGGAAAGCCTGGAACCAGTTCCGTGGTGGATCACCTGGAAAACAGGATCAGGTTATTTTGTACTGTCTACG
Organism: Gammaproteobacteria bacterium; assembly: GCA_029880545.1. NCBI lineage: Bacteria > Pseudomonadati > Pseudomonadota > Gammaproteobacteria > Gammaproteobacteria bacterium. The sequence goes on from JAOUOD010000003.1 coordinate 226,551, forward strand.
ACCCCAAAACCGATCGATACATATTTGACTACTCAATGTTTATAGGCATGATAATTGGAATCACAACCCTGCTGGCATTCGCCTGGATTATTTTCAGGGAATGGCGGCGGCACGATCATGGAAAGTAGAATGTCAGGGGAGGTGTGTTCAGTTAAAATGTCTGTGGAGATAATGCTTTGCACGGGGTTATAAAAAAACCAGGTCGATTTTTGTTTGGTATCGGTGAAAAGATACTGGGCCTGGCGTTCGGCTCCCGCCTCAATCCCCTGCATGCACTGGGGTCCCTGTCGTTTTTCATGTTCTGGATTGTTGCGGTGTCCGGACTGTACCTGTACATCTTCTTTGACACCAGCATCAACGGCGCCTACCAGTCCATCGAAAGCCTGACAGTATCGCAGTGGTATCTTGGCGGAGTGATGCGCAGTCTGCACCGCTACGCCTCCGATGCAATGGTGGTGCTGGTGTTCTTGCACATGCTGCGAGAGTACGTGTACGACCGCTATCGTGGCGCACGGTGGTATTCCTGGTCTACCGGCTTTCCATTGGTATGGTTGATGTACGCAGCAGGCATAGGTGGTTATTGGCTGGTTTGGGATGAATTGGCCCAGTATATTGCCACTACCACTGCTGAATGGTTTGATTGGCTGCCACTCTACAGCGAGCCGATGGCCCGAAACTTCATGAGCCAGGCCAGCATTGATGACAGGCTCTTTTCGCTGCTGGTATTCCTGCATATTGGCGTACCACTGTTCATGTTGCTGGGCATGTGGATCCATATCGAACGAATTGCAAACCCGGCCAGCAACCCGCCACGTGAACTCGCCTGGGGCAGCCTGCTAGCGCTGATTGTGTTATCGCTGTTCAAGCCTGCAGTCAGCCAGCCGCCGGCCAATCTTGATATTTCGGTAACGACATTGCCGATAGACTGGTTCTACCTGTATTTTTACCCGCTTATCGAGCGCTGGTCGCCTGGTACCGTGTGGGCCTTGTTACTGGGGGTCAGCTTGTTGCTGGCGGTGTTACCGTGGTTGCCGCGAAAGAAGGACCCGCCGGCTGCGCGTGTGGACCTGTCCAATTGCAACGGCTGCAAGCTGTGTTTCGATGACTGCCCATACGATGCGGTAACCATGGTCCCCAGAACCGACGGGCTGCCCTATACGGAGCAGGCTCTTGTTGATCCGGACCTTTGTGTTGCCTGCGGTATCTGTGCCGGAGCCTGCCCAACCTCAACACCCTATCGCAGGAAGACCGCGCTGGTGCCCGGCATAGATATGCCGTCGTTGACCATAAGCAGTTTGCGGGACCAGGTGCTGCAGGCCAGCGCAGCACTTGATGGAAAATCCCGTGTCATGGTGTTCAGTTGCGAGCACGGTAAAAGAGTCACAGAGGCCGGTGTCGATACGGCTGTCATCGAGCTGCCGTGTATCAGTGCCTTGCCTCCTTCGTTTATTGATTTTGTGCTGTCACGCGGGCACGCTGACGGGATCTACCTGTCGGGCTGCAAGGATGGCGCCTGTTACCACCGGTTTGGCATTGACTGGATGAGTGAGCGACTTGACCGCAAGCGGGATCCACGCTTGAGACAGCGTATTCCCAGGCAGCGCATCGGTTGCAACTGGCGACGGGCACCGGACCTGTTTTATGACTCAGCGGAGAGCTTTCGCGAAAGCCTGGCCGGCCTGGAAAGCGGTATTGGTAGCGTTGAGCTTTCCGTGCACAAGGGCTTGCCGAAAGACAGGGGGGAAGCATCATGAGCCTGATTGAATGGCGCGATGACTTTGAGCTTGGCATCGCGGATGTGGATCACGAGCATCGACAACTTATTGATCTGATCAATGAGCTCCATACCGCCCTGGCCGAAAACAATTCATCGGAACAGCTCCAGGACTTTCTGGGCGAAGTTTATGCAAGGATGGCAGCCCATTTTGCGCTCGAAGAAAGGGTGATGCGTGAACTCGATTATGACGAGTATGTGCAGCACAAGGACGATCATGAGCAGTTACTCGACGGGTTGCGCGACATTATGGACAAGTACGAAGACGAGCAGGAGTACAGCGACGCGGAAATGGCCAGTCATTTGAACAGCTGGTTTGGCAACCATTTCAAGTCCATGGATGCACGGTTCCATCAATTCCTGGAGAAACAGGGTGAATGACGGTAACCCGGTGAAATTATGAAAAAGTTCTTGCGATATGCCGGGCAGGCGGTTTTTTATGGCGGCTTTGCAGCCTTCCTGGGGTTCTTGTCTGTCAGTCCGTCGTATACTTTTTTGCCAGAGGGTCAGGCGGTAATAAAGCTGACCCTGAATCATGGTGGTAAGACAGTTGGTAACTGCAGGAAGCCTACGGCAAAGGAGACAGAAGGCTATCCACGTAACCTGGTGCCAACGGAAATATGTCCAAGGGAGAGATCCCCTGTTAAGTTGAGCATGGGACTGGATGGAAAAAATCTGATTCGTACTGTCCTGCAGCCAAGTGGTCTGCACAATGACGGAAGTTCGGCTACCTACCAGCGTTTTAGTGTAGCAGCCGGTGAACATGAGTTACTGCTGGAGATGTCCGATGATGTCCGGGCTGCCGGGCCTACGCACAGGCAGGTTGCACAGATCAGTCTTAAGCCGGCGCAGGTACTGGTTATCAATTTTGATACCGCCGGCAACCGGTTTATAATAGAGTGATTGTCATGCCTGTTGGCAGAAGTAATTGCCAACCTTTATTCAATCACGGAAATAATAATAGTTATATCTATTCTTGAATATGAACAATGAACATTACGTGCTGGAGCTGCCCGGGGACCAGAGACGACAGCTCGCCATAGGCTGGTTATGGCTCGGCATCCTGGCATTGCTCGCCTCCGGCGTATTCTCGGTATTGCTGGTACTGTCGCGCACCCCGGGTGCGCAGAATGTAATACCATGGATTGATTTTTTTCATACCGCGCTTGTTGTACACGTGGACCTGTCGGTACTCGTTTGGTTCCTGGCGTTTGCCGGCGTACTGTGGAGTATTAACTGCACTTCAAGGATGATGTGGCTGGGCTGGCTGTCACTGGTTACGGCGTCCCTGGGAACGCTGGTAATGGTATTGGCGCCTTTCGTGGCAGATGGCAACCCGGTAATGAGCAACTATATTCCCATGCTTCAGCAGACAACATTCATTGCCGGTCTGCTGATATTTGCTGCTGGCATCGGTTTGCTGGTAGTGCGGGCCATGTTTGCGATTCCGCTGGTGGGTCAGTACATGCAACCGGTGGGATCATTGCGATTTGGACTGAACGCGACGGCAATCTCTGTTGTTATGGCATTCATGGCATTTGCCTGGTCATGGATGGCGATGCCGCCATTTCTCGAAGGCAAGCCGTATTACGAGTTGCTGTACTGGGGTGGCGGTCATGTATTGCAGTTTAGTTATACCCTGTTGATGCTGATCGGCTGGGTATGGCTGGCAAGCAGCAGTAATGTTCGAATACCTGTCAGTCCAAGGGTCATATTGCTGTTGTTTGCAGTCGGCTTGTTTGCCGTTTTCCTGGTTCCGCCAATTTACTATTCCTACGGCATAACATCGGTGGAGCACGTCAAGCTGTTTACCTGGCTAATGCGTTATGGCGGCAGCCTGGCGACCCTGCCGCTGGCGATAGCGCTGATGTACGGCCTGGCCACGAGTGGACCGGCAGGCAAGGAGCAGCGCCCATTGCGGGCCGCCTTGTTGTCGTCCATGCTGTTGTTCGGATTCGGCGGCCTGATCGGTTTCTTTATCCAGGGCAGCAATGTCATTATCCCGGCCCATTACCATGGCAGTATAGTTGGTGTTACGCTGGCATTGATGGGTGTAACCTATGAACTGCTGCCGCGGCTGGGTTACCGTCGGCCATTGCCGAGGCTGGCCAGTTGGCAACCCTACCTGTACGGTGGCGGCCAGTTGCTGCATGTGTTGGGGCTGCTTTGGTCGGGTGGCTACGGCGTTCAACGCAAGGTCGCCGGTGCACAGCAAGGCCTGCAGGGTATCGAACAGATTGCGGCCATGGGCCTGATGGGGCTGGGTGGGCTGGTGTCGGTTATTGGTGGACTGGTATTTATTTACGCGGCAATTCGGGTGATGACGGGACCGCGGCAGAAGCAGGCTGCTGCGTGATGGACGTCGCGCCCGGCTTGCCCGACGGTGTATAGAGCCTTATCAGTTCAAAGGAAAACATAACCAGTCCGAGAAACAGTGCAAAAAACACGATGCTTCGATATTCGGCAAATTCCTTGCCACGGAATTTTTCGATTTGTCGAAGCAGCCAGTCGGCAGCGAAATAGACCAGGATACCAACCAGGGTAAACGTCAGGACTTCAGTCATATGAATAAACACCGGTTCCGGATTAATTGTTGAATATAGTATAGCAAGCGATGTTGATAAAATTCTATCCGGTATTGTTAACAGTACATGTTTCCGCGGTGGCGGTCAGTATCAGCCTGTTTATTCTGCGCGGTATCTGGATGATGCAACAATCACCCATGCTTGCACGGAAATGGGTCAGGGTGGCACCGCACGTATCCGACACGGTTCTCATAGCCAGCGCCGGGCTGCTGGCTGCAGCCATTGGACAATACCCGTTTGTAAATGACTGGCTGACAGCAAAATTCATTTTGATGTTCCTGTATATAGGTTTTGGCTATTTTGCGATCAATCATGGCCACAACAGGGGCAGCAGAATCATCAATGGCGCGACAGCCATAGTGATCCTGGTATATATAGTATCTGTTGCAATAACCCATAACCCGTTCCCGTTAACCCTGTTGTTTTATTGACGGGATCGATACAGGACCCGCAGCACGTAATGGAGTGAGAGGCTCAATGCGTAGATCGCTCAATTACCCGAACACATTATTCCGCAATGGCATGATATGCCTGCTGCTGGCGCTGGTTCTGGTTCTGCCGCTCCCGGTTCATTCCGGCGAAAACGCTGAAACCGTGGACGCTCATGCTGATCGCTTCTTCCCGGGATGGCAGAGCGTCGGTGAGTTTGAGGGCGATCCGTTGGCAGCCGTCGTGCTTGGCAAGCAAGGCCCCATGGGCTACCTGTTCAGAACTGATGATATTTTTGCCATACCCGCTTACTCTGGCAAACCCATTTCCACGCTGGTCGGTATAGACCTGCAAGGCACGATTCGCGGCATTCAGATTTTGCATCACGAGGAACCGATTCTGGCCGTGGGTGTCAGCGAGGAAGACCTAGCCCGTTACGTAAACCAGTACAATGGGCTCAGAATGAATGAGCAGGCCAAGATTGGTGGTCGTGATCGTCCTGGTTACAAGGCTATCGATGGTATCAGTGGTGCCACCATAACAGTCATCGTAATCAATTCCACTGTCGTCAGGTCCCTGAAGGAGGTGGCCAGGAGCCGTGGTATTGCCGTTGAAAAGAAAATTACAAAGCCCGTAACAGCCGCAAAAAAACCCGGATCACAACCGGCGAGAAAAAGCGTTCAGCAAACCAGGCAAGAGCCCGGAACCAGGAAAACTCGGGAAGTGCCGGTTGGCAGGGAGTTCGAGGCGGATGAGCATGGGCCGATCTGGCTGACCACCTGGCGTGATCGACAATTGCAGATTGTCATTCTGATGTTGGCACTGGGTTCTCTCGGGTTGCTGCTGATATTCCAGGACTGGTTGGCGAGACATTCCGCAGTGTTGACTCAAATCCGGAATACGTACCTCGTGTTTACCGTGCTGGTACTGGGCTGGATCATGTTGGCGCAGTTGTCGGTCGTCAATGTTCTGACTTTTGCCAGTTCAATAATGCATGGATTCAGCTGGGACGTGTTCCTGATGGAACCGGCGATTTTCCTGCTGTGGGGATTTGTTGCGGTAACCCTGTTGTTATGGGGGCGTGGAGTGTATTGCGGCTGGTTGTGCCCGTTTGGCGCCTTGCAGGAACTGATCAACAAGCTGGCCCGTTACCTGAAAATCAGGCAGATCGAATTCCCTTCGGTTGTGCATGAGCGGTTGCTGGCACTCAAGTACATTATATTCATCCTGCTCTTTGGGCTGTCGTTGCAGTCCATGGAACTGGTGCTGCCCTATATTGAAATTGAACCATTCAAGACTGCGGTGATTATGCATTTCAACCGGGATTTGCCGTTTGTTGCCTATGCAGTCGGACTGCTGGTTATCACCATCTTTAACCGAAAATTCTATTGCAAGTACCTGTGTCCGCTGGGGGCGGCCCTGGCCATTCCATCACAGTTGAGATTGTTCGACTGGCTGCGTCGACGCAAGGAATGCGGCCGCCCGTGCCAGACCTGCGCCAGCGAGTGTGAGGTGCAGGCGATTCGGCCCACTGGTGAAATTAATGCTAATGAGTGCCATTACTGTCTGGATTGCCAACTGAGCTACTGGAACCCCCATAAATGTCCACCAATGATTGAAATCCGCAAGCGCCAGGAAAAGCGTGAACAGGCGACCGCTCGCCTGGCAAAAAAGACTACCTGAGTCCGGAATTTCCGCGGTTTCATTCAGATTTCACCGTCCCCGGCTTGTTGCGGTCGAGCGGGCAATTCTTGACTAAAACAGGTACAAAAAAGATATATTTGATTTGCATCAATGAAGTAATAAATATCGATGGGTATGGTTGCGATGCTTAGGAGTGCTCGCGGAGCGGCAAGATCGGGCGTTGGCGAGTTTCAGGAAATTGAGGAGATCAAACCATGAACAAAAAACTAGGTAGCGTTGCGGCTGCCGCGATTTTGGCGTTGTCGTTTGGCGGCATTAGCCAAGTCGTGTTTGCGGCCAAATCCGAACACCCGGGCACCACCGAAGGTGAAATGCGTTACAAGGGTGCGCCTGTGCCAGAGCGTGATACCACCCAGACGCGCACACCCGGCGCGCCAGCCATAACCGAAGCGGAATTTGCACGGGCAAAGAAAATATTTTTTGAGCGTTGCGCCGGCTGTCATGGTGTATTGCGCAAGGGTGCAACGGGCAAGCCGCTGACACCCGATATCACATTGAAGAAGGGTACAGATTATCTCAAGGCATTTATCGGCTATGGATCACCGGGCGGTATGCCAAACTTCCAGACCTCGGGAACCCTGTCGGCAGCAGACGTGGACCTGATGGCCCGGTACCTGCAACATGAGCCGCCGATGCCGCCGGAATATGGCATGAAGGAAATCAAGGAAACCTGGAAAGTGTACGTGCCGGTAAACAAGCGGCCGAAAACCAAGAAGAGCAAGTTCAATATCGAAAACCTGTTTTCAGTCACCTTGCGTGACAGTGGTCAGGTTGCCCTGATTGACGGTGATACCAAGAAAATTGTCAGCATTATCGACACCGGTTATGCCGTACACATTTCGCGTCTGTCTGCTTCCGGCCGCTACCTGTTCACTATAGGTCGTGATGCCAAGATCAACATGATTGACCTGTGGATGAAGAATCCGAAAACTGTAGCTGAAATCAAGATTGGCATGGAAGCGCGTTCTGTTGAGACATCCAAGTACAAGGGTTTCGAGGACAGGTACGCTATTGCCGGATCCTATTGGCCACCGCAATACGTCATCATGGACGGCGATACGCTTGAGCCAAAGAAGATCGTCTCCACCCGTGGCATGACCGTGGATACCCAGGAATATCATCCTGAACCTCGCGTTGCCGCGATTGTCGCCTCTCACGAGCATCCGGAGTTTATTGTCAACGTCAAGGAAACCGGCAAGATCCTGCTGGTCAACTACAGCGATATAGACAACCTGAAAGTCACCACCATTGGTGCCGCCCGGTTCCTGCATGATGGTGGCTGGGACTCTACCAAGCGTTACTTCCTGACAGCGGCTAATCAATCCGACAAGATTGCCGTGGTCGATTCCAAGGATCGCAAGCTGTCAGCATTGATTGATGTCACCAAGATTCCGCATCCGGGTCGCGGTGCCAACCTCAATGATCCCCAGTACGGTCCGGTATGGGTCACGAGCGCCCTGGGTAACGAAAACATCACCTTTATCGGTACTGATCCAAAGGGTAACTCCAAGAACGCCTGGAAAGTCGTGCGCACGCTCAAGGGTGCAGGTGGCGGATCACTGTTCGTCAAGAGCCATCCCAAGTCTACAAACCTGTGGGTGGATGCTCCGCTGAATCCCAATGCTGCAATCAGCCAGAGTATTACGGTCTGGGATGTAAACAGCCTCGACAAGGGCTTCAAGACCCTGCCTATTGCTGAATGGGCTGGTCTTGGTGCGGGTCCGAAGCGAGTTGTCCAGCCTGAATACAACAAGGCCGGCGATGAAGTCTGGTTCTCTGTCTGGAGCGGCAAGAAGGAAGAGTCAGCCATTGTTGTTGTTGACGACAAGACCCTGAAACTGAAGAAAGTCATAAAGGACAAGCGCCTGATCACTCCTACAGGCAAGTTCAACGTATATAACACCATGCATGACGTCTACTAACTGAAACAGAACTGCAGGGGCCAGGCGCCCCTGCAGTTCTTGCCAGGTTGTCCTGGGCTGGATGCCTGCAGTGCAACCTGGCAAGAACCGGACAAGTCAAAAAGGGCGAAAAACTGTATGGGGAACAAAGTTTATCTCGTAGGTGCCGGACCCGGTGACCCTGACCTGCTGACAGTCAAGGCGCTGCGCCTGATCCGGAATGCTGAAGTAATTGTCTATGACCGGCTGGTATCGCCTGAAATCCTTGAGCTGATCCCGCCCGGGGTCAAGCGTATCTATGTTGGCAAGGCCACTGGCCAGCATCACATGAACCAGGACGAGATCAACGACGTATTACTGAACCTGGCCCAGACCGGCCATCATGTTGTGCGCCTGAAGGGTGGTGATCCGTTTACTTTTGGCCGTGGTAGCGAAGAAGCGCAGTACCTGGTGCGCCACGGTATCGAGTATGAGGTTGTTCCGGGGATCACTGCCGCAGCCGCGTGCAGCGCCTATGCTGGCATACCGTTGACCCATCGCGGCCTGGCACGCGGCGTTCGGCTGATGACCGGCCATTGCCGTTCCGATGAACCGCTGGACCTGGACTGGCGCAGTCTTGCTGATGCGGAAACCACGCTGGTCTTTTACATGGGCCTTGCCAATGCCGACCAGATTAGCGAAAAACTCGTGGCCGCCGGTCGTGCCGACAGCACACCGGTCGCAATCGTGGAAAACGGAACCAAAAGAGCGTCGCAACGAAGTTGTATCACGACTTTGGGCAAGTTGCCCGAAACCATTCGTGATCAGTCTATCCAGGCGCCGGCAATCATAATAATTGGAGATGTAGTGAGCTTTGCCGATGAACTTGCCTGGTTTAACATGTCGACAAATGAACCAGGTGACGTCTGTGACCAGCAAAACTCGGGAAGATAAATCCTCTTTTGCCGCAACCTTTGCCGGTTTTGCTGTTGCGTTCCCGCTGTTGTTGCCGGTTGCCGTATCCGGCTCTGATCTCGCTGCTGCAACTGCAGTGCCCCAAAGCCGCCAGCAGGAACTTCGCCATCTTCTTTTGCATGATTGTGGCTCCTGTCATGGTATGACCCTTAAGGGCGGCCTGGGCCCGGCTTTGTTACCGGAGACTCTCCGGGGAAAATCAGTCGAATTTCTTGTTTACACCATACTCGAGGGACGCAGCAACACTGCCATGCCGCCGTGGCGCGGCCAGTTGACAGAGGCTGACGCCAGGTGGCTCGCCGTAACCCTGCGCGAAGGCATAAAGCCATGAAGCTTGCCTCCCACGCCAGCGCAGTATTGGTAATCACGCTGCTGTCTGCATGCGCCATGCCGCTGCGTGGTACCGGCGACCTTGGCGTTGTCATTGAGCGTGCCAATGGCAGTCTGGCCATTGTTGAAACCACGACCCGTACTCGCCTTGGCCAGGTCAACGGTCTCGGTGACCTGTCTCATGCTTCTGTTGTCTATTCTCGTGACGGCCGCTATGCCTTTGTCTTTGGTCGAGACGGCGGCTTGAGCCGGGTAGATGTACTGCGCCAGCGTATCGACAAGCGCATTATTCAGTCGGGCAACAGTATTGGCGGTGCCATTTCCCAGGATGGTCGACTGGTAGCGGTATCCAATTACACGCCTGGAGGGGTGCGCGTTTTTCGCAGTGATACCCTTGAGCCGGTTGCCGATATACCGGCGAGTTATGGCAACAATGGCAAGTCATCAAAGGTGGTGGGATTGGCCGATGTTCCCGGAGGTGGATTCGTCTTTAGCCTGTTTGATGCCGGTGAGATATGGCTGCTTAATTTTGACGGGCAATACAACCCGATGTTAACGAAATTTAAACATGTCGGACAACAACCCTATGATGCCCTGATTACGCCGGATGGTCGCTATTATATCGCCGGCCTGTTTGGTGAGGACGGCATGGCCATGCTGGACCTGTGGTACCCGGACAAGGGTGTGCGCCGGATCTTGCACGACTACGGTCGTGGTGACAAAAAGCTGCCCGTATACAAGATGCCGCACCTTGAAGGCTGGGCCATGGCCGGTGACTACATATTCGTACCGGCGATAGGGCATCACCAGGTGCTGGTTATCGACAGGCAATCATGGAAGGTTGTCAGGAGAATTGATGTCCAGGGTCAACCCGTGTTTGTGATGGCTCGACCGGATTCACGGCAGGTATGGGTGAATTTTGCCCACCCGGATAACTCGGTAGTTCAGATTATTGACGTGGCCTCGATGGCACTTATCAAGACGCTGACGCCAGGCAAGGCGGTTCTGCACATGGAGTTTACGCCACGGGGCGAACATGTGTGGGTATCAGTTCGTGATGATGACAAGGTTGTTGTCTATGACACGGCCAGTTTCAGACAGTTGGCGCTGGTGCCGGTCGCCAAACCCAGTGGCATTTTCTTTTCCAGTCGTGCCGGCAAGATCGGGCTATAGCCGTGCAACGGGATCAATCCATGAACAACACGATTCTGTCCGAACTTGAAAAACACCTGCTGAACGACTACCAGCACGGCTTTCCACTCACTGCTACGCCCTATGCCGACATCGCTGCACAGCTGGGCGTATCGGAAGCCGAAGTATTGCAGGCACTCGAGACGTTGACCGAAGCCGGTGTTGTCAGCCGCGTGGGCGCGGTATTTGCGCCAAACCATGTGGGTGTCAGTACGTTGGCCGCCATGTCAGTACCTGCCGAACTGGTAGATGAAGTCGCTGGTTTGATAAACAGCTATCGGGCGGTAAATCACAATTATGAGCGCGAGCACGCGTTTAATATCTGGTTCGTGGCCACGGCGCCGGACCAGGCCAGCCTGGATGCAACTCTGGCAGACATTGAAAGACGCAGTGGCTACGCCGTGATGTCGCTACCCATGGTCGAGGATTACCATATTGATCTTGGTTTCCCGCTGCAGTGGGGGCACGGGCTGATTGAAGACTATGACGTCAATGGCGGCGGAGGCAGGCGATGAAAAAATTGACTGATCAGGATCGCGCATTGATCGAGGCCATTCAGAAGGGGCTGCCCCTGGTCAGCCACCCCTATGCCGAGATTGGCGAGCAACTGGGATTGACCGAGCAGGAGGTGATCCAGCGCCTGCAATCCCTGACCGGGATTGGCGCCATACGACGCATGGGTGTGGTGGTTCGTCATCGCAAGCTGGGTTATCGCGCCAATGCCATGGTGGTGTGGGATGTGCCGGATGCGCGTATCCGTGACCTTGGCCGCTGTTTCGGCCAGTTCGAGTTTGTTACCCTTTGTTACCAGCGCCCAAGGCGTTTGCCGCATTGGCGTTACAACCTTTTTTGCATGATTCATGGCCGTGATCGTGAAGCGGTACTGGCTAACCTTGACCGGCTGAAGACCGCCTGTGGCGCCGATGCGATTCCGCATGATGTTTTGTTCAGCAGTCGCTGTTTCAAGCAGCGTGGCGCGCTGTATGTTCATGGCGGTCAGTCGTCTGAGCCCGACACGAGGCTGAATTATGGATAGCGTGGACCGGGATATCATCAACGGCCTGCAGGGCGGTTTTCCCGTGTGCGAGCACCCATTCAGGGAAACGGCAGCCCGGTTTGGAATCGAGGAGGCTGAACTGATCAGCCGAATCCAGCAGCTTCAGCAGGAGGGATTTATCAGCCGGTTCGGACCGATGTACCATGCCGAGCGACTGGGTGGCGGCCTGACTCTGGCGGCCATGGCAATAGCTGAACGCGACTTCGGACGAGTCACGCGCATCGTCAATGCCTACCCGGAAGTGGCGCATAACTACCGGCGTGAACACGAATTCAATATGTGGTTTGTACTGGCTACGGAATCACCGGCGCGTATCGACAGCGTGATCAGGGAGATCGAACGGCAGACCGGGTACCTGGTATACAACATGCCAAAGCTGGAGGAGTTTTTCATCGGACTGAAGTTCGAGGTTTGATGTGTTATGGCGAGTGCAAGCGCAAAACCTGTTCCGAGACTTGATATCGTTATGAGCGAAGCAACCGTGTATCGTCCTGATGAAAAAGACCTGTTGATCATCGAGGCAACCCAGGGTGGTTTGCCGGTGTCACCGACGCCGTATCATGACATAGCTGAAGCCCTGGATATGGACCCGGAAGATGTGATGCAGCGTGTACGCACAATGCAGGAGCACGGCGTGATTCGGCGAATCGGTATTGTGCCCAATCATTACAAGCTCGGTTATACGGCCAACGGCATGTCTGTTTGGGATGTTGATGACCGGCATATACGCGAACTGGGGCGAAAGATAGGCAGGCTGGATTTTGTCAGTCATTGTTATCATCGACCGCGACATTTGCCGGAATGGCCGTATAACCTGTTTGCCATGGTGCATGGCAGGAACCGTGATGAAGTGTTCAGCAAGGTCAAGACTATTGCTGATATGCTGGGTGATGCCAGGCGTGAATACCAGGTATTGTTCAGTACCGAGATTCTGAAAAAGACCGGATTGAGATTAAGCTGAGGAGATCGCAATGTTCCGTATAACCCGATACATGCAGGAGCTGGTCTCGCCGACACCACTGCTGCCGGCACGGCAACCGGCCGGGCCGGTAGTGATATGGAACCTGATCCGGCGTTGCAATCTCAGCTGCAAGCATTGTTACTCCATTTCCGCGCCGAAGGATTTCCCCGGTGAACTGAATACGGACGAGGTGTACACGGTAATGGATGACCTGCGCCAGTTCCGCGTACCGGTGCTGATTCTGTCCGGCGGTGAACCATTATTGCGACCCGATATTTTCGATATATCCCGGCGCGCCAAAAACATGGGGTTTTATGTCGGCCTGTCCACCAATGGCACGCTGATTGATGAATCCAATATTCAGCAGATTGCCGACATGGGCTATGACTATGTGGGCATCAGCATAGACGGTATTCGTGAAACCCATGACCGGTTTCGCCATCTTGACGGCGCGTACGAGGCATCGATGCGCGCGATTCGCCTGTGCCGCGATCACGGCATCAAGATCGGCATGCGCTTTACATTGACCCAGGACAATGCGCACGAGTTACCGGAATTGCTGAACATCATGGAACAGGAAGGTGTGGACAAGTTTTACCTGTCGCACCTGAACTATGCCGGTCGTGGCAACATCAACCGCAAAACCGATGTTGTGCACCAGATGACACGTAACGCCATGGACCTGTTGTTCGATACCTGCCTGCGCTTCATCAACGAGGGCCGTCCGCGTGAATTTGTTACCGGCAACAATGATGCCGACGGCGTTTACCTGCTCAAGTGGGCGGCATCACGCTTCCCGGACCGCCTGGATCACTTGCATGCCTTGCTTGCCCAATGGGGCGGCAATGCCAGTGGTGTCAATATTGCCAATATTGATAACCTTGGTGTTGTTCATCCTGATACCTTCTGGTGGGATTATCCCCTGGGTAACGTCAAGGATCGTCCGTTCTCCGAAATCTGGCAGGACGTATCCGATCCGTTAATGGCTGGCCTGAAACAAAAGCCTCGACCATTGAAAGGACGGTGTTCGGCCTGTCATTATATGGATATCTGTGGCGGCAATACCCGCGTGCGCGCCTGGCAGCTGACACAGGATCCCTGGCAAGAGGACCCGGCGTGCTACCTGTTTGACGAAGAACTGGGCATTGAAACGGTTGAAGGCCAGGAGCGACTCAAGGCGACGCCATTCAAATGGCATGCTCGGGGCTGAATTCGAACATAACAAGAACCGGAAATACATCATGCGTTACGGGTTACTGGTTGCATTACTGGTCAGTGTTCCCCGGGTCCTGGCTTCTGCGGAAGCCGGCAATCCGGGCACTGCCGACGTTGCCAAACTGTACACAACTCATTGTGCATCCTGTCATGGCACTGATCGCCTGGGCTCCATGGGGCCGGCGCTGCTACCGGAAAATCTTGGTCGACTGAAAAAGCCCATGGCCGAGCAGGTTGTTGCCAAGGGGCGCGCGGCAACACAAATGCCGGGCTTTGCCGACAAGCTCAAACCGGGGCAAATCACTTCGCTGGTGGATTATGTCTATTCGCCCCTGGCCAGTGTGCCGGACTGGGGCATGAAAGAGATCAAGGCCAGTCATGTACGCCATTACGATGTGAACAAGCTGTCTTCATCCATGACCTACAAGGCCGACCCGCTGAACCTGTTTATTGTTGTTGAACTGGGTGATCACCATGCCACGGTGCTGGATGGCGACAAGCTGGAACCGATTCATCGTTTTGCCACGCGCTTTGCCCTGCATGGCGGACCCAAGTATTCACCGGATGGCCGGTTTGTCTATTTTGCCTCGCGCGACGGCTGGATCAGCAAGTTCGACATGTACAACCTGAAGACCGTTGCCGAAGTGCGTGCCGGTATCAATACCCGCAATCTTGCCGTGTCCGGTGATGGCCGTTACGCCATGGTGGCCAATTACCTGCCGCATACACTGGTGGTGCTGGATACCGAAACGTTACAACCCATTAGCGTCATCCCGGTCAGGAACGAGCAGGGCAAGAGTTCGCGTGTCAGTGCCGTGTATACGGCATCACCAAGAGAAAGTTTTGTTGCCGCGCTTAAGGACATCCCGGAAGTCTGGGAAATCAGTTATTCGGACAATCCCGAGCCGGTGTACAAGGGCCTGGTGCATGACTACCGCTACAAGGAAGGCCTCGCAGACGAGAGCCGGTTCCCGGTTCGCAGTATCCCGCTGGAAGATTACCTCGATGACTTCTTTTTCGATCAGTCCTACACGCACCTGATGGGCGCGGCGCGCAACGGCAAGAATGGCCAGGTGGTTAACATGAATATCCGGCGCAAGATTGCTGATCTTGATTTGACCGGCCTGCCGCACCTGGGTTCAGGAATTACCTGGGACTACAAGGGCAAGCCGGTGCTGGCGACGCCCAACCTGAAAAAGAATGAAATCAGCATCATTGATATGAAGACCTGGAAAACCATCAAGCGCATCGAAACGCAGGGCCCGGGATTTTTCATGCGCAGTCATGAAAACACAGATTACGCCTGGGCCGATGTGTTTTTCGGTCCCAACAAGGATGTCGTGCATATCATCGACAAGCGCACGCTCGAGATCGTCAAGACGCTGCGACCAGAGCCGGGCAAAACCGCGGCTCACGTGGAGTTTGATCGTCACGGGCGTTACGCCTTATTAAGCATATGGGACGATGACGGCGCGCTGGTGATTTATGACAGCCAGAGCCTGAAAGAGCTGAAGCGCATTCCCATGAAAAAGCCGTCCGGCAAGTACAACGTCTATAACAAGACACGGCTGTCGTCCGGAACCAGTCACTGACGGGGATCGACTTTACTAGACCCGGTTCCGGCAGCGGTTTATGCTCCGGCCCATGTCAGAATTGAGTCAGCTAGATTTATCCCGCCTGCGCCAGTACCGCACCCACCTGTTTTACGAAGGCAGCAGTACCCGTCCGGAAGTGGCCTTGATCGAGTACCAGGGTGAAAAAGCCGTGCTCAAGGACTTCAATGCCGGTCACGGCGGCTTTGGTTTCCTGTTCGGGCCATTACTCATCTGGCGCGAGGTCCGCGCCCTGCGATACCTGGAAGGCGTTCCGGGTATCCCGAGACTGCTGTCCCGGCCCAATCGCCGGGCGGTATTGATGCAGCACATTGACGGACGCACCGCCAAGGCCGTGCCCAAGGGTGAGTTGGGCGCCGACTTTTTTGTGCGTATGACCGAGCGGATTAATGCCATGCATGATCGTGGCGTGGTGCACTGTGACCTGCGCAGTGGCGGTAACACTATAATAGATAATGATGGAAACCCGTATTTTATCGATTTTGTCTCGCACCTGCGCCGCGGTGGTCGCTGGAATCCCGTCGGTCGCTGGGTATTTCGCCAGTTTGAAATTGCCGATCACATTGCCATTATCCGGCTCAAGCGCCGGCTGGCGCCGGGACTGCTGACCGAGGCGGACCAGGCGCTGCTGGATCTGGACAAAAACCATCCCATTGCCCGTAGTGCCCGCTTTGTCGGCCACGGTATTCGCCGGGTATTGCAGTTGATTCTGGGCAAACCCCGACTTTAAGGGTTTTTTCCCGGCCCGTTGGGGCTGCAAAGCCCGGAATGTTCGGGTAAAGTCCGCGTTCACATTTTTTTGGCCGCGCCACGGCAGTGCCGGTTTGGGCGCGAAAACTGACATTTTAGGAAGGCAAGCTCATGGCTGATTTCAAGATTGCACCGTCTATTCTTTCCGCGGATTTCGCCCGCCTGGGTGAGGAAGTGGACAACGTCATCAAGTCCGGTGCCGATATTGTGCACTTTGATGTCATGGACAATCACTACGTGCCCAACCTGACTATTGGCCCGCTGGTGTGCGAAGCCCTGCGCAAGCATGGCGTAACGGCCGAGATCGATGTGCACCTGATGGTGAAGCCGGTGGATCGTATTATCCCGGATTTTGCCAAGGCCGGTGCCAGCTACATTACATTCCACCCGGAAGCCTCCGAGCATGTCGATCGCTCGCTGCAACTGATTCGTGAATTGGGCTGCAAGTCCGGCCTGGTATTCAACCCGGCGACACCGCTGGACGTACTGAAGTACGTCATCGACAAGGTCGACATGGTGCTGCTCATGTCGGTTAACCCCGGCTTTGGCGGCCAGTCCTTCATTCCTTCAGCGCTGGACAAGCTGCGCGAGGCACGCAAGATCATCGACGACTCCGGTCGCGATATTCGCCTGGAAATTGATGGCGGCGTCAAAGTGGACAATATTCGTGAAATCGCTGAAGCCGGTGCGGACACCTTTGTTGCCGGTTCCGCCATCTTCGGCGCCAAGAATGACTCCGATGCCAATGTCTACGACACGGTGATCAAGGCCATGCGAGACGAGCTGGCCAAGTCTGGCAAGTAACCGGAGTACCAGGGAGCCATGATCAACAAACCGGAAATGATCCTGATCGACGTGGATGGCACGCTGGTGGACAGCGTGCCTGATCTTGCTTATTGCGTCGATGAGATGATGAAAGCCGTGGGTCGCCCGGAACATGGCGAGGCTGCAGTACGCAACTGGGTAGGCAACGGCGTTGAGCGACTGGTACGGCGGGCCCTGGTCGGGCAGCTGGATGGCGAGCCGGATGATGCTGACTTCGACGAGGCCTACCCGATATTTCTCGACCTGTATGCGGAAAATACCAGCAAGCGCAGCTGCCTGTACCCGGGCGTGAAAGAGGCGCTGGACTATATGAAGGGCGAAAGTTATCAGCTTGGCTGTGTAACCAACAAGGCGGCACAGTTTACCGAGCCGTTACTGGCCGACCTGGGCGTGAAGGATTATTTTGGAATTCTGGTTTGCGGTGATACGCTGATGAAGAAGAAGCCGGACCCGCTGCCGCTGCTGCATTCGGCCCGGCATTTTGGTGCGGCGCCGGAGCGCAGTCTCATGATTGGTGACTCCATCAGCGACGTCAAGGCGGCCCGGGCAGCCGGTTTCCAGATTGTGTGCATGAGCTATGGCTACAACCACGGCGTTGATATCCGCGAGGCTGAACCTGATGCGGTCATGGACTCCATGATCGAGATCCGGGAGTTGCTGGAAAATGCGCAAGAACTGAAAGCCGGGTAAGATAGCTGGCAGAATGTCACGTTGACAGGATCATTCCAAAAGCATCACCAGGAAAGAATATGAAACAACAACACATGGAATTGCTGAAAGGTCGATGGCGGGGTTGGTAGTTACCGTTTCGGTTTTGTGTTGTTGTCAGAAATTATAATGGTGATCATTCATGGACAAATTACGTTTTCAGGCGCTGGCCGCCGAGGGCTATAACCGCATTCCGCTCATGCGCGAGGTGCTGGCCGACCTCGATACACCCTTAAGTACCTATATCAAGCTGGCCAAGGGGCCATATTCCTATCTTTTTGAGTCAGTCCAGGGCGGCGAGAAATGGGGGCGTTACTCCATTATCGGACTGCCTTGCCGTACCGTGCTCAGTGTTCGCGGTTTTGATATCGAGATATCGCGTGACGGCAACGTGATTGAACGCGAAACCGTTACCGATCCGCTGCGTTATATTCGTGACTTCAGGCAACGTTACCGTATGCCCGAGATTGACGACTTGCCGCGATTCACCGGCGGACTGGTTGGCTACTTTGCCTATGAGACTGTTCGCTACATTGAGCCGCGCCTGCGTACCGAGCGCAAACCGGACACCATTGATTCGGCAGATATCATGTTAATGGTATCGGATGAAGTAGTGGTGTTCGATAATCTCGCCGGCAAGCTTTATATCGTTATTCATGTCAACCCTGAAATTGATGATGCCTATGACCGCGCCAATGCGCGACTTGATGAACTGGCAGCACGCCTGCATGGCCCGCTCCCGGATTCGGGCAACGACCATGAACCAGGCAGCGTAAATGAAGACGATTTTGCATCCGGTTTTCCCGAGCAGAAATTCATGACCGCGGTCGAGCGTGCCAAGAAGTACATTCATGACGGCGATATCATGCAGGTAGTGCTGTCACAACGCATGTCGATCCCGTTTGCAGCGCCACCGCTGGATCTGTATCGCGCGTTGCGCAGCCTGAATCCTTCGCCGTACATGTACTTCATGGATATTGGCAACAGCCATATTGTCGGTTCATCGCCGGAAATCCTGGCTCGCCTGGAAGATGGCGAGGTTACGGTTCGGCCCATAGCCGGGACACGCCGGCGCGGCCATACGGAGGCCGAGGACAAGGCCATGGAAGTCGAGCTGCTTGCCGATCCCAAGGAGCGCGCCGAGCACATCATGCTGATGGACCTGGGTCGTAACGATATTGGCCGTGTGGCAGAAATCGGTTCGGTAGAAGTGACTGACCAGATG
Source organism: Gammaproteobacteria bacterium (assembly GCA_029880545.1). Lineage (NCBI taxonomy): Bacteria > Pseudomonadati > Pseudomonadota > Gammaproteobacteria > Gammaproteobacteria bacterium. Next base: position 245,773 of record JAOUOD010000003.1, read on the forward strand.
GCCATCGAGCGCTATTCGCACGTGATGCATATCGTGTCCAATGTCACCGGCAAGCTGGAAGATGGCTATGACGCCATTGATGTATTGCGCGCAACATTCCCTGCCGGTACCGTCAGCGGCGCGCCCAAGGTAAGGGCAATGGAGATCATTGATGAGTTTGAACCGGCCCGGCGCGGCATTTATGCCGGCGCGGTCGGTTATATCGGCTGGAACGGCAACATGGATACCGCCATTGCCATACGCACCGCGGTGATCAAGGACGGCATGCTGTATATTCAGGCGGGCGCCGGCATAGTCGCCGACTCGCAGCCGCAGATGGAATGGAAGGAAACCATGAACAAGGGTCGGGCTATATTTCGTGCTGTCAGCCATGCTGTAGCCGGATTAAGGTAAGGGGATCGCCATGTTACTGATGATTGATAATTACGATTCCTTTACCTACAACCTGGTGCAGTACCTGGGTGAGCTGGGGCAGGATGTGCACGTTTATCGCAATGACCAGATCGGCATTGAGCGCATGGAACAGTTGAACCCGGATCATATCGTGATATCGCCGGGACCTTGTACGCCCAATGAAGCCGGCATCTCCGTTGCGGCGATCAGGCACTTTGCCGGCAAGGTACCGATACTCGGAGTGTGTCTCGGCCATCAGAGTATTGGCCAGGCATTCGGCGGCAAAATCATTCATGCCAGGCAAATCATGCACGGCAAGACGTCAATGATTCATCATGATGATCGCGGTGTATTCTTTGGGTTAAGCAACCCCTTCGAGGCGACTCGTTATCATTCACTGGTTATCGAGCGCGAAAGCCTGCCGGAGTGCCTGGAAATTTCAGCATGGACCGATGATGGTGAAATCATGGGTGTGCGTCACAAGCAACTGGCAGTGGAAGGTGTGCAATTTCACCCGGAATCAATACTGACCAGGCACGGCCACGACATGCTGCGCAATTTTGTTGGCAGCTAGGACAAGGGGGTAACAATGGATATGCAACAGGCAATCAAGGCGCTAACCGAACGTCGTGACCTTGGCAGTGATGACATGCGCGCGGTGATGCGCTTGATCATGACCGGCGAGGCAACACAGGCGCAGATCGGCGGCTTCCTGATTGGTTTGCGCATGAAGGGCGAAACCGTGGATGAAATTGCCGCTGCCGCAACGGTAATGCGCGAACTGGCCGCCCATGTTGGAGTTAGTGGACCTCACCTGGTGGATACCTGTGGTACCGGCGGTGATGGCGCCAGCACGTTTAATATTTCCACGGCGTCGGCATTTGTTGCTGCAGCGGCCGGCGCCCGGGTGGCCAAGCATGGCAATCGATCGATCTCATCGAAGTCGGGCAGTGCCGACGTACTGGAAGCGGCCGGGGTGAATCTCGAATTGACGCCGGAGCAGGTGGCGGAATGTGTGAACGAAATTGGCGTCGGGTTCATGTTTGCACCGAAACATCATGGCGCCATGAAACACGCTATTGGACCACGCCGGGAAATGGGTGTGCGTACCATCTTTAATGTGCTGGGCCCGTTGACCAATCCGGCCAATGCGCCAAACCAGGTGCTGGGCGTATTCAGCAAGGACCTGGTCGAGCCCATGGCGCAGGTGTTGCACAAGCTTGGCAGTGAACATGTTATGGTGGTGCACGCCGACGACGGCATGGATGAAATCAGCATTGTCGCACCGACGCATGTCGCCGAACTGAAGGATGGCAAGGTAAAGACGTACACGCTGAAACCGGAAGACCTGGATATTGCCGCCGGTGATATCAAGGCGCTGGCGGTTGATGGTGTTGAAGCAAGCCTGGCGCGGGTCAAGGCAGTACTGGAAAATGAAGCCGGGCCGTCGCGCGACATCGTTGCGCTGAATGCCGGCGCGGCCATTTACGTGGCAGGGTTGACAGACAGCCTGCAGGCAGGTGTCGACAAGGCATTGCAGGTTATTGCTGATGGTAGTGCCCGCAAAAAACTGGATCAACTGGTTGAATTGAGCAGCAGGCTCGGCCAGTAACAGCAGTCAGTAACAACAGATAGAGAGGCAGCTCGGTAAAGTGTCTGATACACCGGATATACTCAGAAAAATTCTTGCCCGCAAGCACGAAGAAGTTGCCGAGCGCAGCAGACAGGTTTCGCTGGCACAAATGATTGTGCATGCCGAGCAGGCACCAGCAGTACGCGGTTTTGTCGAGGCGCTGCAAAAGAAGATCGCCGCGGGCAACTCCGGCGTTATTGCCGAAATCAAGAAGGCGTCACCCAGCAAGGGCGTGTTGCGTGAAGATTTCAGGCCCGCCGAGATTGCCGACAGCTATGCAAAGAATGGCGCGGCCTGCCTGTCAGTGCTCACGGATATTGATTTTTTCCAGGGCGCGGACAGTTACCTGGTGCAGGCGCGTACTGCCTGTGACCTGCCGGTGTTGCGCAAGGAATTTATTGTTGATCCCTACCAGCTATATGAAGCGCGCGCCATGGGTGCTGATTGCATTCTGTTAATCGTAGCAGCCCTGGATGATGTCCAACTCGCGGAATTCAGCGAACTGGCATTGCGCCTGGACATGGATGTGCTTGTGGAAGCGCATGATGCCGGTGAGCTGGAGCGGGCGTTGCTTCTGAATCTGCCCATGATCGGTATCAATAACCGCAACCTGCATACTTTCGAAACCCGGCTTGATACCACCACGCAGTTGCTCGGTCGCATCCCCGGGCATGTACTGGTTGTTACCGAAAGCGGTATTCACAAGCCTGACGATGTGGCGTTCATGCGCGAGCATGGAGTCAATGCGTTTCTTGTTGGTGAGGCATTTATGCGCGCCGATGATCCGGGGGCGGAACTGGCCAGGTTATTCGAATAGCGTCGGCAACGCCGTCAGGCGCGTTTCTCCCAGTGAGCCATGCCCGGCATGGCTCGTTCAAAATTCCCAGGTATCGGATTGGCACCGAGGGCGATGGCGGGAAGATTTTGTATTCAGCAGGAGCAGGCCAGCCTGTTCTTTCACGGGAATCGTTAGTGCCTGGAATTCGTCTGCTGCGGTCGACAAGCGATTTGCTGACTACAGGCCCAGCCGAAGCCGGAATGGCCGGGTTGCCGTACACGCGAATATCAAACGCGGAGCCATCCCCCGATCTCGAGGCGGAACGCTCCTCTAGCGGGTGTTGTTGACCACGATATTGCGGCCATCAATCTGGACCAGGCCTTGGGTTTCCAGGTTCTTGAGTACCTTGCCGGCCATCTCTCGCGAGCAGTTAACCAGTTTGCCCAGCTCTTCACGAGAAATGCGTACCATCATGCCGTCCGGGTGGGTCATGGCTTCGGTATCCTTGGCCAGATCCAGCAATGCACGGGCCACGCGACCGGTGACATCAAGGAATGCAAGCTGTCCGAGTCGGCGACTGGTTTCCTTCAGGCGCTCGGCAGTCTGGCCACATAGTTGTGGCCACATGTCCGGTTCTTCCTTGCAGAACGCGCGGAAGCTGTCGTAATCAATGCTGGCTACCTCGGTTTCGGTGCGAGTCTTTACCCAGGCGGTACGGCCTTCGCCCTTGTCGAACAGGCCCAGTTCGCCAAAGTAGGTGCCAGGGCCCAGGTAAGCCAGGATCAGCTCATTACCATCATCATCTTCCATGTAAACCATGACCGAGCCTTCGGTAATGTAATAGAGTGACTTGGGTACTGCGCCAGCGCGAACAATGAATTCCTTGGCTTTGTAGCGGCGGCGAACCGATTGTGCCAGCAGTTTTTGTACTTCGGGGGTAAGTTTGGATTCTACAATTTTCGACACAACGTCTTCGTCCCTAGTCCGTGATTTTGTGCTAATTATCTAATTATATAGTGAAACGACACGTCATACCGCGGTATCGCCCGTGACGGTTCCTGACCGATTTTTTGTATTGCAGGCGGCGACTTCGCCTTTGAAGTATTCGGTAATATACTCCGCCTCCATTGTTAGTCGGGAGGCGCCATGAAAGCAAGTATTGAATGGACTGGAGACGCCGGTTTTATGGGAAAAACCGGCAGTGGCCACAGTGTGCAAATGGATGGGCCACCGGATCATGGTGGCAAGAACCTGGGACCTAGGCCTATGGAAATGCTGTTGCTGGGCCTGGGCGGCTGCGCCGCGTTCGATGTGACGCTAATATTGCGCCGTGGTCGACAGGAGATTATGGCTTGTCGCGCTGAAATTGAGGCCGAGCGCGCCGAGGAGGATCCAAAAGTTTTTACCCGTATCCACATGCATTTTGTGATCGAAGGTCGAGACGTGGACCCGAAACGGGTGGAGCGGGCTATTTCCCTGTCTGCAGAAAAATATTGCTCTGCCTCCATCATGCTGGCCAAAACCGCTACCATCAGCCATGATTTTGAGATTGTCGAGCTTTCAGGGCGATAATTTCTGATGGGGTCGGGCAGATGGCTGTGGTAAAGTCAGCCCCGCTGGAGACCTTGGCCGAAGGCCGGAATCAGCGTGGCAGTATGGTTGTATTGAAGCAGGTGAGTGATAGATGAGCGAAAAAACCCAGTTGGAAATAGAAGTGGCAGAGCTGATTATTGAAGCGCTGAACCTTGAAGACATTACCGTGGATGATATCGAGCCTGAAGCTGCCCTGTTCCGCGAGGGCTTGGGCCTGGATTCGATCGATGCCCTGGAGCTGTCCATGGCAGTATCACAAAAATACGGTTTCAAGATTGATTCGGATAATAAGGAAAACGCGGCTATTTTTTCCTCGTTGCGAGCCTTGAGCAAGCATATCGAGGAAAACCGGCAATAACCGGGAAACCATGCGTGCTGGCGTGCTGGTTATCACCACGATTGCCGGATTGTTGCTGTATCCACTGGCAACCCATTTTTTAATCCTGATTAACGCCGAACATTTTGCTTTAATCGGGCTTATGGGGCTGAGTGCGCTGGCCGTGACCTGGCGCTGGTGGAAGCAAAAGAGCATTGCTTTGGGAGGCGTGGAGTTGTATCTCATCGTTCTGATTGTGGGGACGATCAATCTGTTTACCCTGTCCGCGCAGGCCTTGTCTGTGCCGTTCGTCGTCGTCAATTTCATGCTGGCGATTTTTGTGCTGCGCTCTCTGGAGCCGGCCAGGGTGCCGGTATTTGAGCGAATAGTGCGGTTGGCGCATGGCGAGAATCTGCCTGCCCGGGTTTGTCGCCTGGCCCGGTTGTTCACCCGTATCTGGGGCTGGTATTTCATGTTGGTTGCAGCGGTGTCATTAACGTTGGCGCTGGTGGCGCCATTGGCGTGGTGGTCGTGGTTTTCCAATATCGGCTATTTTGTTGTCACTCCCCTGGTCGTGGGCGTCATGCATGTTTACCAGGTAACTGTGTTTCGTCGCCACGGTGTAGCCATGACCTGGCGCGAGCTGTTGCGAGTGGCAAAAACGCCGGTATCTGACCCACGTCACCCCCTGTCAGGATTCAGAAGGGGGTAGTTGTCATGAATTCATATTTGTCGGTGTTTGCACAAGGCGATAGCGCTAGCCCGGTTGCCTGGCGCGATGGCAGCAGGATCAGTCGCGGCGAGATGATCGCTCACGCCAGCGCGCTCGCCAAAATGTTGCCGGACAGTGGCTGGATGCTGAATCACTGCGAGGACAGGTACCTGTTTGCCATCGGCTTTTTTGCGGCGATGATGCGAGGCCAGGTGAGCCTGTTCCCGTCCAGCAAGGCGCCACAGGTGCTGGAACAATTAACGGTTGATTACCCGGGAGTGTATTGCCTCACCGATCAGGATGAGCATCCTGCTTCCATGGAGACCGTGTTGATTACCGAGCCGCCGTTGGCGCATCCGAACGGCGACTCGGATATTGCTTTTGCGTCGGATCAGTTGGCCGCCATTGCCTTTACTTCCGGCAGTACCGGCAAGCCCAAAACCTATCGGCGACACTGGGGCGCGTTCGTACGCGAGGCCGAGGTCGCTGGAAAAGCTCTGGCCCTGGACAGTCAGCGCGGTGGCCACGTTGTCGCAACGGTGCCATCGCAGCACATGTATGGCTTCATGACCGCTTTTATTATGCCGCTGAAGTGGGGTTACACCCTGGGTGCCGAGCGACCATTTTATCCGGAAAATATTCGTAAGGTGCTGGTCAGTCGGCCGACCCCGTCGGTACTGGTGACCACGCCGGTGCAGTTGCGCGCCTGCGTACTGGAAGATACCCGGTTACCGGCGACCGAGTTTATCCTGTCTTCGACAGCACCGTTGTCAGCCGATATGGCTGAAAAAGCCGAAACCGCTTTTTCAGCCACCGTGAAAGAGTTTTACGGCAGCACTGAAACCGGCGCCATTGCCGTCAGGCGCCAGGCGGATGGCCAGGTCTGGACGACATTTGATGATGTATCGGTCAATCCCGCAGATGACGGGTTCGAAGTGCATGGGCGATATTTTTACCAATCCCCCATGGTTCTCGGTGATTCTGTCGAATTGCTGGATGACAGGCAATTCCGCCTGTTTGGCCGTAACGCCGACCTGGTTAAGGTCGCGGGCAAGCGAATTTCTATTGGCGATCTCAATCAGAAACTGCTGTCCGTTGATGGCGTTGAGGACGGCGCATTTTTTCTGCCTGATATCGGCGCAGACGGCCGCGAGCCGCGCCTGACAGCTTTTGTCGTGGCGCCGGGTCTGGGACGCGAGCAGTTGATGACCGCGCTGCGCGATAAAATTGACGCGGTATTTCTGCCGCGACCGCTGCATATGGTCAGCAGCCTGCCGCGTAACGATACCGGCAAATTGCCCAGACAGAATCTTGTGCGGTTACATGAACAGCAAATCGCAGAGGCGGGGTAACAATGCCGAGAATCCTGGTACTGCATTATTCCCAGACGGGGCAATTAACCGAGGGTATCCGCCAGATGATGGCGCCCCTGGAGGCCCGGGATGATGTCGAAGTGGTCTGGCAGGAACTGGTGCCTGAGCAGGCGTCGCCATTCCCTTGGCCGTTGATGACCTTTTTTGACACATTTCCGGAGTGTGTTTACATGGATGCGCCACCGAACCGGCCGGTGGCATTTGATCCGGATAGCCGCTTTGACCTGGTAATCCTGGCCTACCAGGTGTGGTTCCTGTCGCCATCGTTGCCAATCAGCGCATTTCTGAATTCACCGGAAGCCAGGGTGCTTCGTGATAAGCCGGTCATGACTTTTATCGCCTGCCGTAATATGTGGCTGTCGGCACAGCAAAAAATGGCGCGCAAGTTATCGGAACTTGGCGCCCATTTGATTGATAATGTCGTATTGATTGACCGGGGGCCAGCATGGTCTACCTTTATCACCACACCGGTATGGATGCTGACGGGAAACAAGGGACCCCTGTGGGGTATTTTCCCCAAGGCCGGGGTCTCGGAACGTGAACTTGAGGCCGCGAAACGTTTCGGTAAAGCTCTCGCTGACGGACTGCCTCTGCTACAATCGGTGCCACCGGTGCCCCTGCTGACAGGATTGGAGGCGGTGAAGGTAAATCCCCGGTATATTGCCGGAGAGAAAATCGCCCACCGCAGTTTTCAGATCTGGGGGCGTTTGCTGAGGCATTTGGGCAAACCGGGAAGCCGCTTGCGTCGGTCTGTCCTGGTGATTTATATCCTGTTTTTGATCCTGATGATCTTGACGGTAATGCCCTTAGGTATGATAGTGCGGGCCCTGCTTCGCCCGCTGATGCGAAAACGCCTGGATGACCAGGTGCGCAGGCTGGAGCAGCCTTCGGGTTCTTCCGGAGAACGGATGGCGCAGTATGCGTCGGATTTGAAGTAGACTCGGGTGGCGCGAGACCTGGTCAGCGCAGATTATTTAGCACGTTAAAGGTAGTAGAGTGGTAATGCAGCTTCGGGACGTTTACATCACAGATTTGGCCATTTTTCTGCCCAATGACCCGGTCGATAACGATTCCATTGAATCTGTTCTTGGCATGGTTGCCGGCAAACCGTCGCGTTCGCGCAAGATCGTGTTGCGTAACAATGGCATCAAGCGTCGTTTTTATGCCATTGACCCAAATACCCTGAAGTTGACCCATACCAATGCGCAATTGGCTGCCGAGGCCGTGCGCAAACTGATTGACAAGGCCGGCATTGAGGCCGCAGATATTGAATGCCTGGCCTGCGGCACATCCAGCAGCGACCAGGTTGTCCCGGGTCATGCCAGCATGGTGCATGGCGAGTTGGCCAACCCGCCTTGTGAAATCGTATCCACCGCCGGAATCTGCAGCGCCGGGGTGACGTCGCTGAAATACGCCGCCATGGATGTTATGACCGGCCAGGCCAGGAAAACAGTGGCCACGGGTTCCGAGCTGGCATCCAAGCATTTACGCGGCACCAGCCTGGAATCAGAAATTGAAGCACGTATTGACGCGCTTGAAAAACGCCCGGAAATTGCATTCGAAAAAGATTTTCTGCGCTGGATGTTGTCTGACGGCGCCGGCGCGGCGCTGCTCTCCGATACACCGAATCCCGATCGGTTGTCGCTGAAAATTGAATGGATTGATGGCTATTCGTATGCCAACGAATTGCCTGCGTGTATGTACAGTGGCGCTATCAAGCTGGAAGATGGCAGCCTCGAAGGCTGGTGTGTGCCGGAAAACCAGCGTGATATTGTCGACAAGGGTTACATGCCATTGAAGCAGGATGCGCGCCTGCTGGATGAACACATTATGCCGATTTCCGGCCGGGCACTGGCAGGCCTGGTCAAGCGCCACAACCTGGACCTGGATGATGTCACCTGGTACCTGCCGCATTATTCGTCAGAATACTTCCGTTCCAGGCTGCATGATCAAATGGTGGCCCATGGCGTAGCTATTGAGTACGACCGCTGGTTCACCAACCTGCCTCAAATCGGCAATATCGGGTCCGCCTCCATTTACGCAATCATGGAAGAGCTGATGTACTCGGGCAAGCTCAACAAGGGCGATACGCTGTTATGCTATATCCCTGAAAGCGGACGCTTCTCGATTTACTATATGCTGTTGACCGTGGTCTGATCTCATGCGCAATATAGGCGCATGAAGAAGTCGGACGTCCCTCAGAAAGAGAATTCCATGCTGCACGGCCATCGCCGTGCCTGCTATGCCGTCGATGATGATGGTCGATATACCATGGTGCCCAGCAAGGGCTGGGATGTGGAAGACATTGTCAATGGCCAGGCTGTTGACGCCATGGAGCACCATATTGAATCTGTCCGGCAGCAGGCGTTGGCCGGTGAAGTCAGTCCGTTGGCCTACCATATGGCCCGTTGTCATATGGATGTGGGCCTGCTGGCAGCCAACGCCGGGTTCTGGCGCTGGCAGGTAAAGCGTCACTTGACGCCAGCAGGCTTCAGCAAGCTGGATGATGACAAACTTGCCCGTTATGCCCAGGCGTTGGGTCGTGATGTGGATCGCCTGAAAACCATTCCTGAACCGGAACCTGCGAAGTAATCGATATGCAAACCAGTACAGCGGCAGTGGCCCCGGAAAATTTCGAGCACCGACATGCAGCTCATTGCGAGTCCGGAACAGTGGCGACACTGCTTCGTAGTCGCGGGCTGGATCTCAGCGAACCGATGATATTCGGAATTGGTAGCGGACTGTTTTTCTTTTACATGCCCCTGATCAAAATGGGCGGTATGCCGTTGACAGCCTATCGTGATGCACCGCGAACCATTATCAAGCACATCAGCAAGCGCCTTGGTATCCGGTTCGAGAGCCACCGTTACAAGTCACCGGCACAGGGCAAGGTGGCGCTGGATGCCTTTCTCGCCAAGGGCATGTCTGTCGGAATCCAGGTCAACGTTTTCTGGCTACCCTATTTTCCACCGGAAATGCGTTTCCAGTACAACGGTCACAACATGGTGGCATACGGCAGGCAAGGCAACGATTACCTGATCAGTGACCCGGTCACAGATCATCCCGTGACCTGCGACAATGATTCATTGCAGCGTGCCCGGTTTGCCAAGGGCGCTTTTGCGCCCAAGGGTTTAATCTATTACCCGGTGCAGGTGCCGACAAATCCGGACATCAAGCCGGCTGTCATTGATGCCATCAACTACACCGCCAAACGTATGCTTGATATCCCGATGCCGTTTTTCGGCGTTCGCGGCATTCGCTGGCTGGCGAAGCTGATGGAGCGCTGGCCCCGGCGGCATGGCGAGAAGAAGGCCGCTGCCATGGTTGGCAACGTTGTTCGCATGCAGGAGGAGATTGGCACCGGCGGGGCAGGTTTCCGTTTCATGTACGCGGCCTTTCTGCAGGAAGCGGGTGAACTGCTGAATAATGACAAACTGAAACAGGCGTCGTCCATGCTTTCGGATGCGGGTGATCGTTGGCGCGAGTTTGCCCTGCAGGGTGCAATGTTATGCCAGGGTCGCAATTCGGGCGCGGATGCTTACCTTGGTCTCGCCGAGATCATGCGTGATTGCGCTGACCGCGAAGAAAAAGTTTACCAGTTGATGCGTGAAGCAGTGAGCTGATAAATGTGTCCGGCTGATCAGCCGGACACCAGCACCACCTGGTTTCTTCCCTGCTGCTTGGCCTTGTAGACGCCCTGGTCGGCACGCTCAAAAGCCTGTTCCGGTTCATCGCCTTTTACAAATTCACTGACACCGCAAGAAATGGTGATAGGGACGCGCGACCCATGATAGTGAAACTCGGTAAGTTCAATTTTTTTGCGAACAGCGTCGGCCGCGGTATACGCATTGCTGCCATCGGTGTTGGGCAGCAACACGACAAACTCCTCGCCACCAAAACGGGCAATGAAATCAGAGCTGCGCATGTGTTTTTTCAGTGAGCGCGCAATGAGCGCCAGTGTCTTGTCTCCGGCCTTGTGACCGTAGCTGTCATTGATCTTCTTGAAGAAATCGATATCAATAACTGCCAGTGACAGCGGCTGGCCATAACGCGACCAGCGGTCATACTCCTGTTGCATGCGTTCATTATAGGCAAGTCGGTTGGGTAGCTGTGTCAGTGCATCGGTATGCGATCGAGCGCGTTCCTGTTCAAGTTCCTGCCTCAATTTTCCGGCAATACTGTTGGCCTGGTCGAACTGTTGTTTCATGGAATGCAGTTCTGACAGGAGTTCGGCGTGACTCTTGAGGCCGCTGGTTCGGAACTGGCCCAGGTGTTCATGAATTATATTGATGCGCGTGCTCACCGACTGCTTGAGTCGATCAAGATCGTCGGCCTGGTCAAGATCATGACGCATACTCCTGATTTCTGCGGCCATGTTTCGATCAAACTGTTCGGCGCTGTTCTGAAGTTCGGCGCTGAGTTCGCTGGTTCGGCTGATGCCCTTGTCTATTTCCGCCAGTTCAATGTTCAGTCGGCGCAGGAATTCCCCGATCTCGGCCCTGTCCTTGTCAACAGACTTGCGCAAGTCGGACACCAGCCTGGCAATGGCTTTGAGTGCAGGTGATAAAGAAGCATCGCTGGCTGCCGACTCGATACGGTTGCGTAAAAGTTCGGCCTGCCTGTTCAGTGAGTCCGGCAGGTCCAGTTGCTCAAGTAATTGCATGAGCAGCTCTTTTGATGACGTGGTGCCAGTTGTTTCGACAGTGCCGACAGCTGTTGACGTCTCGGTTGGGTCGGCAGTCCTGGATTGGTCATGACCAAGCAACAGCTCGACAAACTCGTCAACGATTGATGTGGCCTGTTCGGCTGAAGCGCGGCTGCTACGGGCGCGCAACGCAGCGCTTGTGCGACTTTTGCCAAATTTGCGGTCATGGATGTCAGCGATGTGAACCAGCAGGCCGCTGACGATACGGTTGCTGTCCGCAGCGGAAGCTGGTTCGGTTTCCATTTTTCCGGAACCGGCGTTGCGACGCAATTCAATTTCCTTCAGGTTATCGGCAACTCTATCCAGTAACCGATCGATTTCCCCCAGTGACTCGGTGCGCTTGGCCAGGTTGCGCAATTTCTCAAGATGCTTGTCCAGTGCCGGATGCTGGCCCAGGGCGGCAACCGGCAGGCGCGACAGGCTGTTGCGCAAGGTGCTGGTAAGCTGTTCAACACGCCTTTCGTTGCTCTCGATTTCATCAAGCGCGGAATAGTATTTTTGTTTCCACTGATCTGGTCTGGATGTGTTCGTCACACGAGTGCCCCTGGCGCATGGCTGCTATGTCATCCAGAGTTTTCGGCAACAGGGTGGCCGAGCTTGAGCTTATGCCAGTGTATTTGCCAGGGTAATGGCCGAGTTGCCGATGGGATCGCGGTTGATGTGTACCAGCGTGGTGCCAGCGGCCGCGTTGTTGACGGCGTCAGCAATACCGAACGCTGCAGCCGTGTGATAGCAACCGCTGTATTGCACGTATGGCCTGACCTGGTAGCCGAGTTTCTCCAGATTGCTGATGGTCTCGGGGGTGATACGGAATCCTGGCAGAATCACCGGGTTATTGTATGGTTCCGGAATGGCCGGCAGAATGCTTTTCAGCCATTCATCGTTGCTTGCAGGATTGTTACCGGCAACAAATACCGGTGCTGATATGGTGGCGCGCGCGCCGGACGACTCCTGGCTCAGGTACAGCCAACCGCAGCCTTCGCCCAACACCTGGTCGTTACGAATCTGTATGCGTCTCAGCTGGTAATCAATATCCAGCGATCGCTCGTCCAGTCCGCCCGCGAATGCATGGGTATACCCGTCAGAGACGATGTCATCTATCGCCAGTTTCAATGCGTATTCAAATGAAAACTCATCCTGGCTGATGGTCAGGTTGCGCGTGCTGAGGCCGAGAATCTTGGCCACATAGAATGCGGCAATGTTGCTCGATGAGTTGATGAAATCAAAGGGTGACGCCATGCCATTGGCTGGCGGCATGACCTGCTCAAACAGGCCACGACACTTGTCCATTTCGCCAAGGCCGGTACCCACGTATATAGCGGCATTGTTGTCTACCGGCAGCCTCACCTGTTGCCGGCACGACATGATTCCAATGACCGCCATTTTTACGAGATGAGACGCCTGTCGCAGCGGGTCGCCAATCAGCTGTTTGACCCTGGCGGTGGCGTCAGCTTTTTCCGGTAAACCGGTTAACGCTTGCCGTGACGATGGGTCGGTATTCAGTGCCGGGTCTATAGCTGATGCGGCGTGAATATAAACTGTCGACTCAGTCATAACTGACCACCAGTGACGCGTAATTGCCGCCGAAACCAAAATAGTTCAGCAGGTAATGCCCTTGCCTGGCAGTTATTGCCTGGGCCAGCGGCGATACATCAAGCCTGGCGTCGTACTGGTCATAGCCCGCGGTAGCCGGCAAAAAGCCGGCCTGCAGGCAGCCTGCAAAACCGGTCAATTCAACAACGCCGCAGGCGCCCAGAGTGTGCCCGATGTAGCGCTTTATTACGGTGAAGTCCGGTATCTGGTGATGAAATACGCTGTGCATGGCAGCAGACTCGGCGGTGTCGTTGTCATTACTGCCGGTTCCGTGGGCCTTGATGCCGACAATATCGCTGGCACTGATATCCGCATCGTGCATGGCATTGGTCATGACGCGCGCCATGCTGCTGCCATCAGGACTGGCGCTGGTGACGTGGTGAATATCACACAGGTTGGCACCTCCGCGCAGGACCAGTTTGCTATTTATGGAATCCGCATCCAGCAATACGGCACCGTAGGCTTCGCCGAGTTGTAATCCGCGCCGCCGGGTATCAAATGGATGGCAGCCGTCCGGGTCCAGTAACATCATTGAATAAAATCCGCCCAGGGAAATGGCGCTGAAACCTTCTGCGCCGATGACAATGGCGCGCCTGACTTCACCGCGGGCGATCATGTCACGGGCAACGATCAACGCATTGGCGCTGGAGGAGCAGGCTGTATGGATGGCCAGTACCGGGCCGGTGACGCCAAACTCCCGCGCAATCGGGCCGGTGACATCTGCTGAACTGCCGGCTTTTCGTTTGCCGGGATCGCTGTAGATATCAAGATGCTTGCGGTACTCGGCTTCACCGACAAACAGGAAGCTGGTGGCACCGAAAATCATGGCACAGTCGGTAACAGCTTCGTCCGGGTTGAGGCCGGCCTGGACCAGCGCCTGGCGTACGCAGCTCTTTATTATGGCCAGTATGCTGTCGCGGCCTTCGCCAAAGCGCTGGCGATCAACCTGGTTGGTCTTGATGTTGGCGGCAAAACGAAGATCCAGCGCGGTGAGTGGCGAGATGCCGTCGCGCCCTTCGCGCATCGCATTAACGCAGGGTTCCAGCCCCTCGCCGAAACAGGAAACCATGCCCATGCCGGCAATCGGGATAGCTGCTGGACGGGTCATGCTGTGTCAGTCGCCGGGCTGGATGAAGTCGGCAAGGGTGTTGATATTTTTCATCACCCGCCGTGCATGCTTGCTGTCATCAATGCGAATATTGAATTCATTCATGATAGCAACATTGATCTGCAATACATCAAGAGAGTCGAGGCCGACATCGGAGCGCTGGCCGATCAGTGAATCGGTATCACCAATACTGGCGGGATCGATATCCTTGTTGCAGGCCTGAATAATCATTTGTTTCAGCTTGGTCTTCAATGCATCGTCTTGCGAGCCGGCTGGCATGTCTGTAAATCCTCTTTGACATTAATCCGCACATCAGCCGTGGCGGAGTCTGTAATTAAATCTCTGTACGCCGATGAACAGGCATATTGCCCCAAGCGCTACCAGTGCACCAGCCTTGTCCAGTATGCCGATAGTGTCGGCGCCGCGAACAAAAATATCCACGTATCCATCCAGTGCCCAGGATAGTGGTGAAATCACCGTAAGCTCCTGCATTGCCGGCGGCATAACCATCTTCGGTACCATGATACCGCCCAGTGCCGCCAGTACCAGCACCGAGGTGGCGCCGAAAATGGTGGCTTGCTCGGGTGTTCGGGCAAAGGCCGCTACCAGCAGGCCGTAGCCTACTGCGGCCAGGCTGACACAAATGGAAAGCACGGCAATCGCTTGCGGGTGTGGTCCCAGCTCCAGTTGTTCGCCACCAAGCAAGGGCAAGACCACAACCCCTTCGAGCAGGATCAGTGCAATCTGTATCTGGTTGATCACGAAGTAGGGCACGATCTTGCCCATCAGGATCATGCTGGTAGGCGCTGCCATCACTTGCAATCGTGTCAGGCTGCCTTCCTGGTGTTCACGCGCCAGGGTGCTGGCCAATGGTATCACCAGGAAAAACATCGCCAACAGCCCCCATCCCGGTGCGTTCACCTGCACCGACGTCGGGGTCGGGCCGGTGGACGGGCTTTTGTCGGAGCCCAGGTAAGGGTCCGTGACCTCGGCAAACAGCGAGGCTTGCTTGGGTGGCTTCGGGATGGGCACGCTGCTCATGGCGGCAACGCGATCACGAAACTTGGAAAATGCCTGAAGCATCAACCGGGTTTCAATGCCCTGGAGTACACGGTTGATGATGGAGGCCACCAGGCTGCGGTAATCACCGCGTACTGCCGGATCGGCGAACATGCGAATGGCAATTTCATCCACGCGCGTCTGGCCACTACCGGTGCTGAGTTTCAGCTCCTGTTCGGCGCGACGGATGGCAAGTTGTGTCGAATTTTCGGGGATGTAGATAGCGAACTGAATATCGCCCGCGGTAACACGTTTTTGCAGCTCGGTTTCGTTGAGCTCGTCGTCGTGGCGCACGACAAAGCTGGCGCTGGCTGCAAAAGCTTCGGTCAGCCGCTCCCCGGTTTCGCCCTTGTCTTTATCAATAATGATAATTTCGAATTTGATACCGCCCTGTTCGCGAAATGCATCCTGCAGTGCCAGTGACATGATCAATACGAAAATGGATGGCATGATAAACAGGATAGCCAGGGCCTCGCGGTCACGCAGGATCAGTTTGGTTTCCTTGATGACCGCAGCCAGGAGTTGGGATAACCAGGTAGACATGGAATGTTTGCCTCTTTTGACCGGTTATTCAATCACGCAGGCTGGTGCCGGTGATTTGCAGGAAAACCTGCTCCAGGTTCATCACGCCCACGGAAAGCGATAGCGCCTCAATCCCGTGTGCCGCCAGCACTTCCATTGCCTTGCCAAGGAGCTCCAGCGGTTCCGTTGCGGTGATGGACAGCTGCTGGGAGACGCATTGAACAGCGCGCACTCCGGGCAGTTGAGCCAGGGCGCGGATTACGGGCGCGTCAGTGGCCAGTGCCACCGCGATGCGCATGTGCACGGTATCGCCGTTACGTCCCGTCAGCAGGTCGTTGAGCGCGCCAATCGCGATGATTTCACCCTGGTCCATGATGGCGACACGATGGCAGAGTTGCTCGACTTCTTCCATGTAATGGGTGGTGTAAACGATTGTCATTCCAGCGTCATTCAAATGGCGCAGGCTTTCAAATATAAAATTCCGTGACTGGGGGTCGATGCCCACGGTGGGTTCGTCCAGGATCAGTAACTCGGGCTCGTGCAGCAGTCCGATGGCCAGGTTCAGTCGACGCTTTAGTCCCCCGGAATACGTTGCGGCGCGGCGATCGGAATAGTTTTGCAGTCTCGCAATATCGAGACAGGCGTCAATGCGTCGGTTGAGTTCGGCGCCTTGCAGTCCTTGCATGCTGCCGAAGAATGCCAGGTTTTCCCTTCCGGTGAGGTTTTGATACAGCGCCAGTTCCTGGGGAACAAGTCCAATCAGTTGTTTGGCGGCCGCTGCAGCATGGCGAAAGTCCTGGCCCTTGATTTCAATTCGACCGCTGTCGGGCTGGCGCAATCCGCATAACATGGAAAGCAGGGTGGTTTTGCCGGCGCCGTTGGGGCCGAGCAAACCAAAGAATTCGCCCCGGGCAACGTCCAGCGACACGCCATTAACTGCCGCCCGGTCAGTACCTGGGTACTGTTTGACGAGGTCGGCAAGTCTGACCATCGGGCTCGGGGATACATCGGTCCGGGCGAAATCAGTCTGTGACATAAGGTGTTCTGGCGATTCAGCTGGCTGTTTTTATGTGGCCAGAGAATACCAGTTTGTTCGCTGGTTGCCTAAATCATTGGATCACTTGCAGTCAGGTGGACAAATTCGGGATAATTCGCGGCCTGACGCCGGCGGGTACTGCCGATCAGGCTGTATAGTCAGCCGGCGCGAATCCGCAGTTTTGCATTTCGGGTGTAGTGATATGAATCAAAAAAGCAAATCCCAGGCTATCAGCGTAGATGTCGCCGTTATTGGCGCCGGCCCTGGCGGTACTGCCGCCGCCTGCTACCTGGCGCGTGAAGGCCTGAACGTCGCGGTTTTCGAGCGCGATCCGTTTCCACGTTTCCGCATTGGCGAATCGTTGTTGCCGCACAATATGCCGATCTTCAAGGAACTGGGTGTGGCCGAGGAAATGGAAAAGCGATTTATCCGCAAGTATGGCGCTCACTTTGCTGATCGAACCGGCAATCGTCGTTCGCGCTATCCTTTTGCCACAGCCATAGACAAGACTTATCCCTATGCTTACGAAGTGGAGCGTGCCGAGTTCGATCAGGTATTGCTGGACAAGGCTGTTGAAGATGGCGCAAAAATCTATATGGGCTGGACAGTTCGCGAAGTCCTGTTTGACGGTGACCAGGCAGTTGGCCTAAAGGCAGTAAATAACGAGTCCGGGGAAGAGCTGACAGTCAATTGCCCGATGCTGGTTGATGCATCAGGGCACAGCTCGCTGGTCAATCGCACCCGGGGCAACAAGCACAAGAGTGTTCTGCGTACACGCGCCGCGTTCTTCTCTCATTTCGAAGACGCTTACCGCGAACAGGGCGATCAGGAAGGCGATATCCAGATTGTTGCTTTCCGATACGGATGGTTCTGGATGATTCCGTTCAAGGGTAATACCACCAGTATCGGTGCCGTGGTCAATGAAAAGTTCCTGTCTGAACGCACCAAGGATGAGGATGCGGAAGCATCCATGTGGCGTGCTATCAATGATACGCCGTTTGTTGCCAACCGCGTCAAGAATGCCAAACAAAAGTGGCCGGCCAAGACCATTGGCAACTATTCTTATGGCTCGACCAGCTATGCCGGTAATGGCTATGTCACTATCGGTGACGCTGGTGCATTCCTTGACCCGGTGTTTTCGTCAGGCGTATTCCTGACCATGAAGTCTGCACAACTGGCAAGTGTGGCTATCCAGCAGGCTTTCAAGGAAAAGGATTTTTCGCGCAAGCATTTTATCAGCTATGAAAAGCGTATTCGTGACGGCCAGGCTATTTTTCTGAAGTTTATCCAGGGCTGGTACGACCCGGCATTCCTGGACCTGTTCTTCTTTCCCAGCAATATCCTGGGCATTCGCACTGCCATTGTTACCGTACTGGCGGCCGACCTGTTTAATCCGAAGTACCTGTGGAGTCTCAAGCTGCGTATTCGCCTGATGTTTGTGTTTACGGCGATTCACCGCCTGCGGCTGAAGTTGTTCCGTCGCGGCTCCCGGTCATTGATCCAGCAGCAACCGGTCTGATTCGTTGTGATTATTGCCGCAGATCATCCGTCGCTGGCAGGCCACTTTCCTGGAAACCCGATAGTTCCGGGTGTGGTACTGCTGGATGAAGTTATCGCGGCACTGGCGGCGTTTGTCGATGGTGCGCCGGTTGTTACAGCAATGCCGAATATAAAATTTGTTTCACCGTTGTTGCCGGATCGGGAATTCAGTATCGACTTTGAACAGAAAAAGGATGATCTGGTCAATTTTTCCATGACTGCCGGTGACAGCGTGATCGTTACCGGGAGCATGCGTTACACCCTGTAGTGCTTGAATCTCTTTTGCCAGGCGGATCAACAAGTGACTAACCAGGCATGGCTGCAACATAAAGAGCGGGGCAACCTTCTTGGTCTTGTATTGATCGCAACCATTGCGCGCGTATTCGGGCGCCGTCTTACGAGTTTGTTGCTGCATCCTATTTGTCTGTACTTCCTGCTGTTCCATCCAAAGGCGGTAGCGGCTTCACGCGGCTACCTCGCACGTGTCCTGGACGTACGACCCGGCCTTCGCCATGTTTATCGTCATCTTTTCACTTATGCGCAAACGCTGCTCGACCGGGTTTACCTGTATACCGGTACGCTTGATGTATTGCAGATTCGTCGTTGCGGTGATGAAGTGAACAAGAAGATGAAGCAGGAGGGTACCGGCGCATTGTACATCAGTGCCCACATGGGCAGTTTCGATGCGGCGCAGATTTTTGGCAGCGATGATCTCGACCTGCCGATACATATGATGATGTACGAGGACAATGCCGAGAACTTTCGCCGGATCCGGGACTCGTTGTCAAAAGGCAAACAGATCCCGGTTATTCCCCTGGGTTACCCGGACACCATGATTCGCGCCAAGCAGGTGGTCGATAACGGTGAGGCGGTGGCGATCCTGGGAGATCGAACTTTTGGCACTGATGCCGGCATCGTCGTGCCATTCATGGGTGGCAGCGCGCGCTTCCCGCTTGGGCCGTTCATGGCTGCAGCCGTGTTGAAAGCGCCATTGATTCTCTTTATTGTGTTGTATCGGGGCGGCAATCTTTACGAGGGCCACTTTGAACTACTGGCGGAAAATATTGACCTGCCGCGCAAGAATCGTGAGCAGGGTGTCAGGCAGCTGGTCGAACTGTACGCGCGACGGCTTGAATACTACTGTCGAATGGAGCCGTACAACTGGTTCAACTTCTATGAGTTCTGGGTTGATGACAGCGACGATAATGCCGTCATCGGTAGCGGCAAGGATACGGCAAGGTCAACCTGAGAGATAAATGAAACAGGCCTGGTTACAACAAAAGGAGCGTGGCAGTGTAACAGGTTTGGTCATTGCGTCATGGCTGGCGCGCATTCTGGGTCGCCGTTTTTGTCGTGCCATACTGCATCCGGTCTGCCTGTATTTTGTATTGTTTGCGCCGGCTGCCCGCCGGGCATCAGTTTCCTATCTTGATCGTGCCCTGACCCTGGCGGTAGGCCGGCGCGCGCGGTGGCGTCATGTTTATCGTCACCTGTATTGTTTTGCTTCCACCATTCTTGATCGTTTCTACTTTCTCGTTGGCGCCATGCGTTATTTCGAAATCAACAAGTATGGCCTTGATGTTTTGCGCGATACACTAGATCGTCATGGCGCCTGCGTTTTTCTTGGCGCGCATGTTGGCAGCTTTGAGCTGTTGCGTGTTGGCGGCGCCCGCAACTGGAGCCTGACCCTGAACGTGTTGATGTACGAGGACAATGCACAGAAGATGCAGTCGGTGCTGACGCGCTTTGGCCAGGGCGTCACCCTGAAGATATTGCCTGTCGGCGGACTGGACACACCCATGCGCGCAAAGGCCTGCATTGACAAGGGTGAATCCATTGCCATTCTTGCTGATCGGGACCTGGGTGACGGACGAATGATCGAGGTACCGTTTCTTGGTGGTCCGGCCAATTTCCCGGCCGGACCATTTTTGCTGGCAGCGGCGTTAAAACTCCCTGTTGTACTGGCTTTGGGTCTTTATGATGGCGGTAACCGGTACGAAGAGCGTTTTGAGCTGTTTTCCGCGGAACTGGAACTGCCGCGCGGACAGCGCGAGCAGAAGCTTAAGGAAGTTGTTGGCCAATACGCGCAACGATTGGAGTATTATGTGCGTCGCCACCCTTATAACTGGTTTAATTTTTATGACTTCTGGAAAAAAGAACATTAGCAAGCGGCATGCAGCTGTAATGCTTGCCGCCACATTGATTGTGCTGGCCGCCCCGGGAAAGGCTGTTTATGCCGGCCTGACAGTTGACCAGCTCATGCAGAAGCTGGCAGCCGTGAAGTCATCGGAAGCCAGGTTTGCTGAAACCCGCCACAGCCAGTTCCTGGAAAAACCGATGAAGCTGTCCGGCAAGTTGATTTATGAGGCGCCCGACACGCTTATCAAGCAAACGACGCGACCGCTGAATGAAACCTTTACCATCAAGGGGCAGCGGCTTGTTGTTGAGCGTATGCAGGAAGGGAAAAAGCTGCAGCACGAAGTTGGCCTGCATGACTTCCCGGCGCTGGCGCCGGTGGTACTCGGGCTCAGGTCGGTACTGGCAGGCGACCTGAAAACGCTGGAGAAATACTACGATGTCACGATTCAGGGTAGTGAACAGGATTGGACGCTGAGACTGAAACCCAGGCGGCACGGTTTTGAAGAAGACGACTGGCTTAAGGATGTGGTCAAGCTGGTTACCATGCGGGGCCAGGGTGTCTTGCTCAGCCAGGTGGAAATAATTGAACCATCAGGAGACAAAAGCGTCACGCTTATCACCCATCCTGACCGCAGGTAACGGATGTAATCATGCCGGTGCGATGGAGAATCCTGTCCGCTTTCATTCTGCTCATGTCCGTCGCGACCGTGATTGTGGCTACGCGACTGCAGGTCAGCAGTGATCTCAGCATGTTTCTGCCCGGCGGCGCCAGTTGGCCACAACAGGTCCTGGTCGAGGAATTGCGCAAGGGCGCCAATGGCAGGCTCATTCTTCTTGCCATTGAAGGTGGTGATTCCGCCGTGCGCGCCCGCGCCAGCCAGGAGTTGGCAGCGGCGTTGCAGCACAGCGGGCACTTTGTCTACGTAACCAACGGTAGCGGCAGTCTTCCCGGCCGTGAACGAAGCCTGCTAATGACCAATCGCTACCTGCTTTCGGATGGTGGTTCTGCAGAAGAGTTGTTTTCTGCTGCCGGTCTGCGCGGGATGCTGGAAGCCAGGCTGGCTGACCTGGCATCCGTTGCCGCACCATTGATCAAGACCTATCTTGCCAATGACCCGGGCCTGGCGGGCCTGGCGGTGTTGCGTCAATGGGCCGGAGAACGTGATATCCGGAAGTCCAATGGTGTCTGGGTATCGCCCGATCAGCAACGCGCATTGCTGCTGGCGTACCCGCGCAGTGCCGGCAGTAATCTTGATGAGCAGGAACAACTGGCCCGGAAGATTCGCGGCGAGTTTGTTGCCACGGCCGCCAAAGTTAACGGCAGTAGCCTGGCCCTGATCCTGTCCGGACCGGCCATGATTGCTGTCGACAGTCGCAATGAAATCCGGAGCGACGCCCAGTGGCTTTCGGTTTTCGCTTCGGTTACTGCGATGTTGTTTCTGTACCTGGCGTTTCGTTCGTGGCGCGTGGTGATGTTTGGCATCTTGCCGCTGGCTGGCGGCGCACTGGCCGGGCTGGCAATAACAACCCTGGTTTACGGCCAGGTGCACGGCATTGCCATTGCATTTGGTGTCACGCTGATCGGTATTGCCGTGGACTACCCGATGCATTTTTACAGTCACGCGGCCGGATCCATGGGCGGACCGGCGCTTGGAATACAGAGGATTTGGCCAACTCTCAGGCTGGGTGTAATGACCACGCTCGTAGGGTTCGCAGCACTGGTGTTTGCCGGCTACGGCGGGCTCACCCAGTTGGGTGTGTTTTCCATTGCCGGGTTGACAGCAGCAGCGGCTATTACACGTTTTGTGTTGCCGATCCTGACCCCGTCATCGTTTGAGCTGCCTGTTGCATTGCCCGGTGTGCAGCAGCGGCTGCTGCAATTCGCCCGATTCCTGGGCCGGCTCCGGAGCGTGGTATTGCTGTTAACAGTCGCCGCGGCCACCACATTGGTAATGATCGGCAACGATCTCTGGCAAACCGATGCCTCGCGCATGGCGCCGTTGTCAGATGAGGTGCGAAAACGTGACGCGCGTCTCAGACAGGATTTGAATGCGCCTTTTGCCGATGAAATGCTGCTGGTGCGCGGCGCCAGCGCCGAAGCTGTACTGCAGAAGCTGGAGACAATTAATGAACGGCTGCTGCAACTGAAACAGCGAAACCAGCTGCAGTCATTTGAGATCGCCAGTCGCTACCTGCCAAGCGTGGCTCGCCAGCAGCAACGTCAGGCACGCCTGCCGACAGCTGAAAGCTTGCGGGCCGACCTGTCCTGGGCGGCGCGGGGACTGCCGTTTCGCGCCGATCTGTTTTCGACCTTTGTTTCGGAAGTGGCGGCAGCCAGGGTGGCGAAGCCGGTAACACTTGCTGATTTTCATGGCACCATGCTGGCGGAGCGACTGGAGCCCCTGTTGTTTGAATTCGGAGAGTACTGGGTAGCCCCGGTTCTGCTCTATGGTGTCAGCGATTCCGCCAGTCTGCCCGTCCTTGCCGACAACTTCGGGGATTCGGTAAGTTATGTTCATACTCGAAATGTAACCCGGGAGATGATGACAGCGTATCGGCAGCACAGCCTGACCGTGTTTTTATATGGGGCGCTGGCCATCCTGGTGGTGCTGATACTGGGTCTTGGGTCGCTAAAACTGGCCCTGCGCACATTACTTGTGCCGTTATCGGTGGTATTACTGACCATGCCGCTCGTGTATGTCATGGTTGATGGCGGCCTGGGATTGTTCCACCTGGTGGCATTGTTGCTGGTTGTCGGCCTCGGGATTGATTACGCATTGTTTTTTAACCGTCTGTACCGCCGGGAGCAGGAGTGGCACAGCACGTTCCCGGCATTATGGAAGTCATGGTTGACCACGGTGCTGGTTTTTGGGAGCCTCGCCCTGTCTGATACCGTTGTTTTGCAGGCCATTGGCCTGACAGTCAGTATCGGTGTCAGTCTTTGCTTTGTATTGGGAGCCGTATGGATGCGACGCAGGCCGGTCACGATACCAGGACATGGCTGACGATCATTGCGTCCGATAATGCTAGAATCAGCCCGCTGATCAATAAAGTAGAGTATTCATGTTCCCGTTAGTTATTACCGCCTTCACCACAACCAGTGCATTGGGCCGGGGCGCGGAGGCCATGCGTTCGGCATTGCAGGCCCGGCAAACCGGGCTGGCGCCGTGTACATTTGATACGCGCGCCCGCACCTATACAGGTGCCGTTGATGGCGTGGATGATGTACATTTGCCCGAAGCATTGGCCGTGTTCAATTGCCGCAACAATCGCCTGGCGCAGCTGGGTTTGGAACAGGACGGGTTTATGGATAGCGTTCGGTCTGTGCGTGAGCGCTACGGCGCCCGGCGTGTCGGCGTGATCCTGGGAACCAGTACGGCCGGGATTCATGAAACTGAAATTGCCTATAACCATCTGGACCCGGTATCCGGCAAGTTGCCGGCTGAATATCATTTTGAAACCACGCATAACCTGTTTGCCACGTCACAGTTTGTGCGTCGTTACCTGGATCTGCAGGGTCCTGCGGCCATGGTATCAACGGCGTGTTCGTCCAGCGCCAAGGTGTTTGCATCGGCATGGCGACTGATTGCGGCAGGAGAAGTGGATGCAGTGGTTGTCGGCGGTGTCGACAGTCTTTGTTATAACACCCTGCATGGCTTCGGCTCCCTGGGCCTGGTCAGTGAAACACCAACACGACCCTGTGCACCTGACCGCAGTGGAATTTCCATTGGCGAAGCGGCAGGCTTTGCCATAGTTGAACGTGCCGGCAGTGTTGGGAATCATACCGGCCTGGCTTTGTATGGTTATGGCGAGAGCTCCGATGCCTACCATATGTCGACGCCGCGCCCGGATGGTGCCGGCGCTGCACTGGCCATGGAGCGCGCGCTGTCCTGCGCCGATCTCAAGCCGGATGCCATCGGCTACGTCAACATGCATGGCACCGCCAGCGAAGTAAATGACGCCATGGAAGACAAGGCCATCAGTCGCGTGCTGGGCACCAATACCCCGGCAAGTTCCACCAAGGGCTGGACCGGTCATACATTGGGAGCAGCCGGTATCACTGAGGCTGCCATTTCGTTTATCGCGCTCAAGAATGGCTTTCTGCCAGGTACACTAAATACACAGCAAGTCGATCCGACATTCACCAGTCGAATTATTCTTGAAAATGAATCCGCTGAAGTCAGTTATATATTGAGTAACTCGTTCGGCTTTGGCGGCAGCAATTGCAGCCTGATTTTCGGGATGCACGAATAATGAAACAAGTATACCTGCATGGAATTGGTGTGTTTGGCCCAGGCCTGGTCGGCTGGCCGTCCTGCCGGGCAGTCTTGTCTTCTGCACAGGCGTATGTGAATGAAGAACTGCCCAAACTGGCACCACAACGGCTGGCACCAGCCGTTCGACGTCGTACTGGCGACTATATTCGCCTGGCCATTGAGGTGGCCTCGGAAGCGGTAGACCAGTGCGGCATTGATGCGTCAACGCTCTCCAGTGTGTTTTCCACGTCGGATGGAGATGGTCAGATTGCACACAATATTTGTGATGCTGTCAGGCTGGACCAGGCAGAGCCGCCGGTTTCACCAACCCAGTTTCATAATTCCGTTGCCAATGCACCGGCTGGCTACTGGCAGCAGGCGGTAGAATCATTTGAACCATCGACCAGTGTTGCCGGGTTCGATCACGCGTTCGCCGTGGGTATGGTCGAGGCGGTGATGCAAGTCACCATGGAAAACCGGCCGATCCTGTTGGTCTCTCATGATGTCAGGTTTCCGGAGCCGCTACACAGCGCGCGCCCCATGGACAGCAGTTTTGGTGTGGCCATGGTGCTTGCGTCGGAGCCGATGTCGGGTTGTATCGGTTCATTGGATGTGAGTATCCAGTACGAAACCGGGATCGAAACCGTGCTTAAAGATGCGCAGCTGGACAAGGTGAGGCTGGGAAATCCGGCGGCGCGTTCGTTGAGCTTGCTGAAGGCGATTGCCGATGGTGGTGGCGAAGTGGCGCTTAATTATCCCGACAGCGGCCTGCTGTTGATCAAGTATTCGAAAATGGACTAACCATGAATCATAGTGCCATTTGTGAACGTATTCCGCATCACGGCAGTATGTGCCTGCTTGAAGAAGTGATGGACTGGGATGAGCAATCGCTGTCCTGTCGTGCGACGTCGCACCGGCTGCATGACAACCCGTTGCGCGGTCACGGTCGACTGGCTGCGGTCGCCGGTGTTGAATATGCCGGTCAGGCCATGGCTCTGCACGGCGGCCTTACTGGTGACGAGGGCGCGCCGCGCACCGGCTACCTGGCCAGTGTGCGTAACCTGGATATGGTCGTGGATCGGCTCGACGACATCGAAAGCGATCTGGAGATTCGCGTGGAACGCATGGCCGGTGGCGCCGATAGCTTTATGTATGCATTTTCCGTGAGCGCAGACAACCGCGTGTTGTTATCGGGTCGCGCCGCGGTCAGGCTGATGGAGTAAGGCTTATGAAGCGGGCATTGGTGACGGGTGGTAGTGGTGGTATCGGTGCTGCAGTGTGTCGACGCCTGGCAGCGGATGGCTTTCACCTGGTTGTGCATGCCAACAGTAATGTCGCGCGTGCAGAAGCGGTAGTTGACGAGATTCGGGCCGCAGGCGGGTCAGCCGAAGCTGTCAGTTTTGATGTTACCGATCACGCCGCGTGTGTGAGCGCAATGGAATCCCTGCTCGGCAGCGGGCCAATCCAGGTGCTGGTCAACAACGCCGGCATCCATGACGATGCGCCGCTGGCGGGCATGAGTGCCGAACAGTGGCAGCGTGTAGTCGATGTGACCTTGTCCGGTTTTTATAATGTCACCCAGCCGCTATTGTTGCCGATGATGCGGACGCGCTGGGGCCGCGTTATCAGCATGTCGTCAGTTGCCGCAGTGATCGGCAATCGCGGACAAGCCAATTATGCCGCTGCGAAAGCCGGGCTGCATGGCGCCAGCAAGTCGCTGTCCCAGGAGATAGCATCAAGAGGTGTTACGGTAAACGTCGTGGCGCCTGGAGTGATAGAGACCGCCATGACCGAATCAGTTTTCAGCAAGGACCAGATCAAGGCCATGGTACCGGCCCAGCGGGCCGGTACCGCAGATGAAGTTGCTGCACTGGTAGCGTTCCTGGTATCGGAAGACGCCGGTTATATTACCGGTCAGGTAATTTCCATAAATGGCGGTATGGGCTAGACCAGGCACTGCGTCGTTTAAAAGGATTCAAAATAGCTTTCGCAATAGCCCGAATTTTTCTTTTCCTGCTTGACCCGCGCCCGATGTAGAGGCTAGGGTAAAAAGATAACTAAAAAATTAATACGACACGTGACATGGCATTTTCTGTTTGAGAGTTAATCCATTGGTTCAAGGAGTTGTCATATGATTATCAGGAAACTTACTGCATTATTGTTGGTCCCCGTGCTCGCCGGCTTGCTGGTGACCGGAGAAGCGGATGCGCGTCCACGCACTGAGCCGGTTTTTGCTGCCGAGACTATTAACTACAAGGGCAGCGTTGCGGATGCCGCCAAGCGTGTGCGCAAGGTCATCTTCAGGCGCAAGTGGGAAGCCAAGGACAAGGGCGCCGGTCACATCCGGGCGACCTATGAAAAATCCAGCAAAAAGACCACCTTGATGGCCGCAGTTAACATCAAGATCAGTGGTGGCAAGATTCGGATCAGTTACGCTGGCAGCGAAGGTTTTTCCTATGACTCCGCCGCCAAGACAATACATCACAAGTATAATTCCTGGGTAGCCAACCTGGTGCGGGATATGCGCGTAGAATTTGGTGATTACTAGTTTGATTTGAAGTGATATCCGTCCGGTAAAAAAGCCGCCCTGCGGGGCGGCTTTTTGTTGGCGCGATCAAATATACAGGGCCGTCCGGGTCATCAGCTTTGAAGACAGTCGCATAATGGTTTTGACAGGCGCCGGGAAGCTGGCGGCACCGGCATTGAGTGCCGTGGTGGCGTGACGACCTTCGTCTTCCTTCATGAGTTCGAGGATTGCGCGGCTCTTCTCGTCGTCCGGTGATAGCTCTCGTAAATGTCCGTCGAGATGCTCCATGACCTGGTTTTCGGTTTCAACCACAAAACCGAGGCTCCATTTGTCGCCGATGGCGCCGGCAAGGGCGCCGATGGCAAAGGAACCGGCATACCATAGGGGATTGAGCAGGCTTTTGTGGGTGCCGAGTTCGCGGATGCGCTCTTCTGTCCAGGCGAGGTGGTCGTTTTCCTCGTCGGCAGCTTTTTGCATTTTTTCCCGCACCGTTGGCAGTCGTGCTGTCAGCGCTTGACCCTGGTACAGGGCCTGGGCGCAAACCTCGCCGGCATGATCGACACGCATGAATTGTCCGGCCCGGCGACGATCAGTGTCACTGAGTTCGGCTTCTTCCAGGTTTTTGGCCGGCGATTCCCGTTCCGGTCTGGGTGCCGGACCAAATACCGTGCGCAGAGCGTCATCCGCCGCGCCAAGCAAATTGTCCATGAGGCTAAATTGACGTTGTTCCATATTTGGCGCCTAAAAAAGATTGGAATTTGGCCAAGCATGCCAAGTTCGCGTTACCGGCTCAACCAGTGCATCGTGGCGTGTGTCAGCCAACGGAGTTTTGCCAGTACCAGGCGCAGCCCTCGAAAAGGCCGTGAATCAATCGCGTGAAGCGCCCGTCTCAGTCGGTCGTAGTTCACTTTCGATGGGCACATGCGAGTGCAGGCGTGGCATTCAACACAGCTGTCAAGATGTCGCCATGCAGCCTTGTCCGAGATTTTGTGGTTGGCTATGGCCGCAGCCAGGGCAATCCGCCCGCGTGGCGACTCGGACTCCGAATTGCTTAGCCGGAACGTCGGACAAAACGGCAGGCATTGGGCGCATTGGACGCAGCGCGCGGCTTCTTCGGCGATTATGTCTTGCGGCGCCAGCCGGGCGGCCTCTGGATGGGCCAGGTGTGGAGTTTGTTCGTGGATCATGGATGTGCGGAAGTATACCTGCTTGCCAGCAGGTCCGCTGCACCGGTATCTTACTTGCCATGAGTCACTACCAGTATCATGTATTTTTTTGCACCAATCAGCGCGATGATGGCAGGTCCTGCTGTCAGGATCATGGCGCTACCGATGCCCGTGCCTACCTGAAGGGCAAAATCAAGGAGCTCGGGCTGTCCGGCGCTGGTAAGGTGCGCATCAATACCGCGGGCTGCCTGGATCGTTGCGATCTGGGGCCGGTAGTTGTGATTTATCCCGAAGAAACCTGGTACAGCTACGTCGATCGCGAAGATCTGGACGAAATTCTCGAATCTCATCTGAAAAACGGCCGTGTTGTGCAGCGGTTGTTGCTTGATCGTCGGTAATCGTCGGTCATTCCCACTTTTTATTGCTTTTTCGTTTCCTGCCGAGTTAACCCGAATTGCTGTCGGGCACGTTGAGATTTGTCATGAAAAAATTATTATTGGTCGTGGAATCAACTACTTACATGACGACCATGGCGGTAGCAAAAAAATCAGAAAATGGGTTGACAAAAAGATTAGCATATTAGAAAATACTAATACTGATTGAGGCAGCAGGATGACCTTGAAAAATCGCCGAAAAAGCCCAATCAGAGAGTACAGCAAAGATTTATATCGGCGTGGCCAGCCCGGAAAAACAGCGAAAGGCGGCGGCGCAGATGAACGGCTCCTCCATCCTCCTAGTGGTGGTTCAGGCGTGGCTCCCCCAGCCACGCTATTTTTTTGTCCGGAAATTGTTGATTTGGCACGAATCAGGCCTTGTAACTTGCAACCGGCTTTTGTAATATCCGCCGTCTTTCTGAAACGGCTCAGCCTAACGAGTGAACAGATGAAAACAGTATCAACCAGACCGCAGGACGTGAAACACGATTGGTACGTGGTGGACGCCACCGATAAGGTGCTCGGCCGCCTGGCTACCGAAATTGCCCGTCGCCTGCGTGGCAAACACAAGCCTGAATACACGCCGCACGTGGATACCGGCGACTACATTGTTGTGGTCAATGCCAACAAGATTCACGTTACCGGTAACAAGGAACAGGCCAAGACCTATTACCATCACACCGGCTATATTGGCGGCATCAAGTCCATTACCCTGGACAAGCAGCGTGCCAAGGCTCCGGAGCGAATCATTGAATCTGCTGTACGCGGTATGCTGCCCAAGGGTCCCCTGGGTCGCGCCATGTTCCGCAAGCTGCGTGTATACGCAGGTGCCGAGCATGATCATACTGCCCAGCAGCCGAAAACCCTCGACATCTAAGGGATCCCAA
The DNA here is from genome assembly GCA_029880545.1 of Gammaproteobacteria bacterium. Taxonomy (NCBI): domain Bacteria; kingdom Pseudomonadati; phylum Pseudomonadota; class Gammaproteobacteria; species Gammaproteobacteria bacterium. The sequence continues at coordinate 275,542 of JAOUOD010000003.1, forward strand.
AGGGTAAATCCATGGCAGATAACCAATATTACGGCACTGGCCGACGCAAATCCTCCACCGCGCGTGTGTACCTGCGTCCAGGTTCAGGCAATATCACGATCAACAAACGCACGTTGGAAGAATACTTCGGTCGCGAAACTTCCCGCATGATCGTGCGTCAGCCGCTGGTCACCACAAACCTGAAAGACAAGTTTGATATTCTGGTGAACGTCAATGGCGGTGGCCCTAATGGCCAGGCCGGCGCGATACGCCACGGCATCACCCGCGCACTGATGGAATACGACGAAGCCCTGCGTAGCGCACTTCGCAAGGCCGGCTTTGTTACCCGCGATGCGCGTGAGGTGGAACGCAAGAAAGTCGGCCTGCACAAGGCTCGCAAGCGTCCGCAATACTCCAAGCGCTAAGCTCGGGCGCCATACTCAGTATTACCTGCCGCCCTTTCCAGGGCGGTTTTGGTTTCTGAACAGTTTTGGGGAATCGTCTAACGGCAGGACAGCGGACTCTGACTCCGTCAATCTAGGTTCGAATCCTAGTTCCCCAGCCAATATAAAAACCCGCCTTGAGCGGGTTTTTATATTGGGGTTGATAACTGGGACGACACCCGGAGTCCGAGACGAGGGTGCGCATGACAAACGCGCCGGCGTTTTATGCGAGCATTGTGAGAATCCGACCAGAACGAGCTTGCGAGTTCAGGAAGTGCCCAATAAACCCCTGAAAGGGGTTTTAGGGCCTAGTTCCCCAGCCAACACAAAACCCGCCTAGAGCGGGTTTTGTGTTGGGGTTGACCGCAGCCAGGATGCCGCCCGGAGCCAAAGACCACGGCGCACATAGTGGAGCGGCTCACGGCGATTCTATGTGAATCAGGCTCGACCCTGGAGTCGGGGGTGACGCAAAAAGAACATCGCGCTCTGCGAAAACCGGGACAGAAGCCGCTATAATTTCGAGAAGTCGCTTTGTTGCGAGCCGCCCGGAAGCATGGGTAGCAGTGCCAATTATTGCGTGGATAGCTCAAAAATATACCGGTTGTACTTGCTGTCGCATGAAATACACAGTTTTTTTCATTGATGTATTGATGTCGAAGGCTTCAGCTTTGGGGCGATTCCTTGTATTAATCCACCAAAACAATACCTTAAATCCAATAATGCGAAAATCTGAGATGTTTTCCCTATAATTACCGCTTATTTCAGGCCCTTAGCAACCGCTTATCCATATGCATGTAGCATATATACAACAATTTGACCTTTTGTCGTATATTAGCAATTGCTTGTTGTGTTTTACGCAACAGCTGTGTTTAATAGCGGCCGTATTGCAGGAATGCGATGCGACTTAAGTTAACTTGGGTTTTAAAACTGTAACCATATAACTAACCTCATCAGGAGGATTTACATGAACAAGAAGTTACTGACGATGGCTGTTGGTACTGCTCTCGCTATGGGCGCGATGAATGCCAATGCCGAAACTACTGCGTACGGTCAGCTGCAAATGGAACTGGCCAGCGTAACTAAAGATATCGATTCCGATAACGTTGGCGTTACCACTGCTGACGGTAACAACAGCGACAACCAATCCGGTCTGGACGCTGACGACAACAAGCGCGGCCGTCTGGGCATCAAGGCCTCTGAAGACCTGGGCAATGGCATGACTGGCCTGGCCAAGTTCGAATGGCAGGTTGATACTTCCAATGCCAATCTTACTGATGGTACTCGCGAAGCCCTGGTTGGTCTGAAGGGCGGTTTCGGTACTATCGAAATCGGTCAGCTGAAAGGCGCCTACAAGTACACTGGCGGTGTTATGTATGATGCCTTTGTGACCACCTTCCTGGAAGCTCGTGGCAGCAACGGCGCCATGTTGGGTAATGACATTCAGACTGGTGAACTGGGCAACAACAAGGCCAAGGCCTGGTTGCAGCACGCTTTCGTTCAGGACGCGCTGAACTACAAGAACAAGTGGGGCATCGTTTCTCTGTGGGTTACCCTGGGTCTGCAAGGCCTGAACACTGAAACCAGCGACGACCGTAACACCCTGGGCGATATGGCTCTGGCTGTTTCTGTTGGCGACAAGAACTGGGAAGCCTTTGTTGCCATGGTTGGCAAGGAAGTGCGTAACAACAATGGTGCTGGTACTCTTCAGAACCGCGGCGGCTTCGGCGCTACCAAGATTGGCGGCAAGTTCAAGTTCGGCGGTGGCAGCATGAGCCATACCATCAAGCTGCAGCTGGAATCTTTCGCGCTGATCGGTGACGAACAGGTTGATATCGACACTGGCAATGCTACCTTCGGTTCCGCGACTGCCGCTGTTATTGATGATGAGATGACTGGTTCGGCCACCTTCTTAGGTTACGATCTGGGTCTGGGTAACACCACCATCACTCTGCAGGCTGGTAACAGCGTACAGAGCCTGGACAACCAGGACGGCACCACTGCTGGCGACTACGACCGCACCCGCACTTACACTGCGCTGGGCGTGACTCACAAGTTCAGCAAGCAGACTCGCGTGTTTGCCGGTTTCCGTACCACGGTTCAGGAAACTGACAACCTGCCAGTTGGCGCCGCTGATCCTACGCTTACTACCTCTGTGGTCAGTGTAGGCCTGCGCAAAGACTTCTAATCGAGTTCTCGATAGGAAGACGGAACGGGGTGCTTCGGCACCCCGTTTTTTTGCATCCCCGGTCATGGCGCAATAAGTGGAATCCAGTGTTGCACCGCTGATGCGAACTTCTCCGGTTCGCTTCGACAGGCCGGAATTTGCGCTTGTCCCTTGTTTCCCTTTCTATGCTACAGTTCCGCCAAAATCATCATGAGATCCGAGCTGGCATGATAAAAGCAGGCATTATCGGTGGCACCGGCTATACCGGGGTTGAGTTGTTACGCTTATTGGCGGTGCATCCTGAAGTCAGTCTTCAGTTGATTACCTCTCGCGGAGAAGTGGGCAGGCCAGTAGCTGACTTATTCCCGAGTTTGCGTGGTCACGTGGACCTGGTGTTTTCAGAACCCGATACTGAAAAACTGGCTCAGTGCGACGTCGTATTTTCGGCGACGCCCAATGGCATCGCCATGCAGCATGCGCCGGACTTGCTGGCTGCCGGCACCCGCGTAATTGATCTGGCCGCGGATTTTCGAATCAAGCATGTGCCGACCTGGGAAAAGTGGTATGGAATGAGCCACGCTTGCCCGGAACTGGTTGAGGAAGCGGTGTACGGCTTGCCCGAGATCAATCGCGAAAAAATTCGCCAAGCCAGGCTGGTAGCGAATCCCGGTTGCTACCCTACGGCGGTACAGCTTGGATTCATGCCTTTGATTGAGGCAGGACTGGTAGATACAGACTCTCTGGTTGCTGATGCCAAGTCCGGCGTATCCGGAGCCGGCCGTGGCGCCAATGTCGGAACCTTGTTGGCGGAAGCCGGTGACAGCTTCAAGGCCTACGCGGTTCCGGGTCACAGGCACTTGCCTGAAATTCGCCAGGGCCTTGCCATCATGCACGGTGCTGATGTGGGCCTCACGTTTGTGCCCCATCTGGTACCAATGATTCGGGGTATTCATGCAACCTTGTATGGCCGGATCAAGCCGGGTACAGACATCAGTATTGCCGAGTTGCAAACCTTGTACGAGAAACGCTATGCCATTGAACGTTTTGTTGATGTGTTGCCGGCAGGCAGTCATCCCGAGACCCGTTCGGTTCGAGCAATCAATACCTGCAGAATTGCGATTCATCGTCCACAAGGTGCTGACACGTTGGTAGTGTTATCCGTAATTGATAACCTGGTGAAAGGTGCAGCCGGCCAGGCAGTGCAGAATATGAACATCATGTTTGGTGTTAACGAAACCATGGGGCTTGATCAGCCCGCAGTGCTGCCTTGATTCGAACCCGTTGCTGCTCGTCCGGTTTCCCGGGTGCGCCGATGATCGAGAGATTGTGAGGGATGGCTGGTCAGCCACTGATCAAACGGATCAATGCATCGGGTTTGTCTGTTGACGCCCGGGAGTTATACTTGGAAAACAGCAAGAAGTAAGCCGAAGTTAAAATGTTTCAGAAAAATCGTACCAGTGAAATGATCGTAAAACCGGCATGGTCACCCAAAGCCAAAATGACCATAGCTGGCATTGTTGCCTTGGTTGTCGTGTTAGGTGGAACCGGGCTATATAACTATGGCCTGAACACCGCCGGGTTTAAAAAAATGCTTGCGAACCAGCAGGTGTCAAGCCTGGAGTCTCGTGTAACCGCGCTGCAGGAGGAAAATCAGGATCTTCGTGATGCCCTGGCTCGCGCCGAGCGCACTTTGCAAATGGATCAGACGGCGTACCAGGAGCTGGAAGGCACCTTGGCAGGCTCTTCCGGGGAAATTGCCAAGCTGCGGGAAGAGCTGAATTTTTATCGAAACATCATTTCACCACCCAACAAAAAGGGTGGTTTGCGAATCCAGAGCATGAAGCTGGAGCCGACGCGGAAAAACGGCGAATTCAGTTACAAGCTGGTTCTTATTCAGGCGCTCACTCATGAGCAAACCATCCGGGGCGACGCCAAGTTTGAAGTAACCGGAATGCAGGCAGGAAAAACGGCCACCATAAGCTTTCCGGAATCCAAGCCAATTGATGTGAACTTCCGTTACTTTCAGGATGTTGAGGGCAAGTTGGCATTACCCGGCAATTTTGAACCCAGGCAAATCAGGGTGCAGGTGACTACCCGTGGCCGCAACGCCCAAACCGTTGAAGCAGTCTACACTTGGCCGCGCGCCTGACTACCCAATTAGGAGACAGCATGAAAAAGCAGAACGACAAACCGTGTAACACTATTGATACGCTGATTGGTGTCAATACCGAAATCAAGGGCGATATCAGCTTTAATGGCGGATTGCGTGTTGATGGCAAGGTTATTGGCAATATTCTGGCAGGCAATGACAAGAGCAGCACCCTGGTGCTGAGTGAGCATGCGCTGGTGAAGGGCAATATCGCGGTCCCGCACCTGGTGATAAATGGCCGTATTGAGGGTAATGTTTCCGGTGCTGAAAGTATCGAATTGCAGGCGCAGGCCGAGATCGTCGGCGATGTTCACTACCGAATGATCGAAATGGCCCTGGGGGCCAGCGTCAACGGCAACCTGGTTCGAGACGATTCCGAAACCAGGAGCTCGGTCACTCCCCTGAAAACAGTAGCCGGGGGAGCGGAAGACGACAATTAGCGTTGTCGTTGGCCGACAAAAGCCTGACTTATTTGCTCAAGTATTAAAACCTGCTAATATTGCCCCGTTGCAGCGTGGGATCGATGGCCGGAGGCAGTGCTTCCGGGCTCCCTGTTGCGGGTTCAATCCGGTTTCCGGAAAGCATATTGAGGGTAGTGAAGATGAGCGAAACAATGGCCGATCCATTGGTGTTTACTGACGCGGCAGCCAACAAGGTCAGGCAGTTGATTGAGGAAGAGGGAAACCCCAATCTGAAGCTGCGTGTTTACATTCAGGGTGGCGGCTGTTCAGGATTCCAGTACGGATTCACTTTTGATGAAACGGTTGCCGAGGGTGATACCAGCGTGATCACCAACGAGGTCACCATGTTGGTGGACCCGATGAGCATGCAATACCTGATGGGCGCAGAGATTGATTACAAGGAAGATCTTCAGGGTGCCCAGTTTATCGTAAAAAATCCCAACGCCTCGACAACCTGTGGCTGCGGATCATCGTTTGGCGTGTAGCGAAAAATAAACGGGTGACATCAGGAGTCGCGATAACCTCGCGGCTTTTTTGTTTATCTTCAATGTGTCTGCGTTTGTTACACCGGATCGGGTTGGTGAACCTGTCCCAGGATAACCGCCTGTTTTGCGCCGGTGACTGATGGAATATTTCCCGGGCGACCGGCGAGCGTTTCCCGGGCCAGCCAGGCAAACGCTGCTGCTTCCACCCAGTTCGGATCCAGGCCCAGCGCCATGGTGGTATCTACCGGAATATCTCCCATATGAACCTGTAATTGCCGCATCACCGCTTTGTTATGAGCACCGCCTCCGCAAACGTAAACCCGTTCCGTGTCGTGGTGCTGACTGTGTATTGCTTGCGTGATACTTCGTACCGTCAGTTGAAGCAGGCTTGCCTGGACCACCGCGGGCTCCAGTGATCGGTTGAATTGCTCCAGTGTGTCGTGCAGCCACGGAAGATTGAAATACTCACGGCCGGTGCTCTTGGGAGGTGCCATCTTGAAATAGGCATCATCCAGCATCAGTGCGATCAGGTCTTCGTCGGCAGCAGCGTCTTGCGCCCAGGTGCCGTCTCGATCAAAGGGTTGCTGCCGGTGCGTTTCGATCCAGCGATCCATAAGGGTGTTGCCGGGGCCGGTATCGGAACCGCCGAGAATATGGCCCCCGGTATCAAGCAGTGAGATATTGGCAATACCCCCTATATTGAGAATGACGCAGGCCTTTCCTGTCTCACCCGCGAGCCAGCCATGAAACGCAGGTGCCAGCGGCGCTCCTTGTCCACCCGCCAGAATATCGGCAGTTCGAAAATCGTAAACAGTGGTAATGCCAGTGCGATTCCCGATGATGCTGCCATCACCAATCTGCAAACTGTAAGGCGGATCAGCATTGGGCGCGTGATGCACAGTCTGGCCGTGAGAGCCAATAGCGTGAATAACGGATGGATCGACTCCGGACTGACTGAGAAGTTCCAGTGCCGCGTCAGCAAACGCTTCACCGATTTCGAAATCCAGGTCTATGACCTGGTCACGGGTCAGTTGCGTCTGCTTGCAGGCCGTGTGTATCCGGGCCTTGAGTGAAGCGGAATAGTCCGTAGAGGAGGCCGCGATTACCACCTGGTCACGCTGGTCAAAATCGACTATCGCTGCATCGATGCCGTCGACGCTGGTTCCGGACATGAGGCCAAGATAGTACACAGCGTTTAGTAGCCTAGTCAGCGTTGGCGAGGCGAGTGTTGCCTGTCAACACATCCAGTTGTGCAGTCAGTGTCCGGGCCTTGGCCTGAAACGACTCACGTAGCGCTGCGTGAATGGGTTCTGACTTGGGGAAGCTGTAGTTGAGCGGGTTGTGGTGCTGATTGTTGACGCGGAATTCATAATGCAGGTGAGGGCCACTGGCCAGCCCGGTTTTGCCGACTCGGCCGATGAGTTGTCCCTGTTTCACCGAAACGCCTTTACGCATGTTTCGTTCAAATCGGGACATGTGGGCGTACAAGGTGCTGTATCGACTGCCGTGTCGAACAATGATTGTGCGTCCGTAGCCGCCTTTCCATCCGGCAAATACCACGGTACCGTTTGCGGTGCTGCGCACCGGGGTGCCGGTGGGTGCTGCGTAGTCTACACCCTTGTGGGCGCGCCATCGTTTCAGCACGGGATGAAAGCGCTTGCGTGTGAACCTTGAGCTGATTCGGCTGAATTTGACCGGCGAACGCAGAAATGTGCGCCGTAAACTGTGACCATCCGGTGTGTAGTAGCCTATTAGACCATTGGCGTCCTTGTGGGAAATGGCCCGGTATGCCTGTCCCTGGTTAATGTATTCGGCAGCCAGCACGTTGCCCGTGCCCACATGAACGCCATCGCGGAACAGCATTTCATATACCAGTGCGAATCGGTCACCTTCGCGAACATCCAGGGCAAAATCGATATCCCAGCCAAACATTTCGACCATTTGTGCGATCAGGCGATCATCAAGCCCGGCGTCCTGGCCGGCCATGTAAAGTGAATGATCAATTACCCCGGTTGCATAACCCGGGCGCACTTCGATATCCAGTGTCTCGCGGGACAGCTTGAAAGTGTCCCCATCCCGGGAGAGGGTTAGTCGGGAATCCAGCGAGGCAGGGTAGATCAGGCGATGAAGCTCGTTCCCGTCTAGTTGCAGTGTCAGCGTCTGCCCCTGGCGGAGGCTGCGGAAGTCCCTAATTTTTAGCGATGAAATGGCGCCCAGGTCGGCCGGGCTGACATTGTGGCGTCGCAAGGCATGAATCAGCGTATCGTTTCGGCGAATCGTTGCCGTCTCCAACCGCAGGTTACTGACCTGTTGCTGACGAATTTGACCCTTGGTCTGTGGCAATTGCGGATCGAGAACAAACTCTGTTTTTGATCCGTCCGGGTTGGCAATACTGACCAGGCTGAGCGCGGCTCCAGGGCTTGCCGCGTCGGCATTCATATCCCCGGTATTTGAATCCGAATTATGAATGTTGGCCAATGCAGCGGAAGCGATGCCTGCCGCCAACAATAGCCACAGGCTGCGATGGCGCAGTTGCCGTTGTCGCGCCATGCGTCTTAACTGGGCCAAGCGTAACTTGACAGTGTTGTTATTCAAGGGTGTTATGCCCCTTATCTGTATTATTTTATTAAGTTTATCTGTAAACTCACTGATTTGTAAGTACTTTATTTGCGATAATACCAAATTTCAGCCCAGACGGGAATGCTGCTCCGACAAGGTGGCTGTGATACCCTTCGCGCGGTTTTTTCAGGATTCAGGATTGTCATGACAAATAACGACATATTTGCCGAACTCAAGCGCGGAACAGAGGAAATCCTGCTCGAGGATGATCTAAAACAGCGGCTGGCCGAAAATCGTCCACTGCGAATCAAGGCCGGGTTTGATCCCACGGCACCTGACATTCACGTTGGCCATACTGTGCTTATTAATAAGATGCGCCAGTTCCAGGATTTGGGTCATGAAGTCATTTTCCTGATCGGCGACTTCACCGGCATGATCGGTGACCCAACGGGTAAAAACAGTACTCGACCACCCCTGACTCGTGACGAAGTGATTGAAAATGCCAGGAGTTATGAAGAACAGGTTTACAAGATACTGAATCCCGAGAAGACGTTGGTCATGTTTAATTCAAGCTGGATGAACGAAATTGGTTCTGCAGGCATGATTCAGTTGGCCGCACGCCATACGGTAGCTCGAATGCTGGAGCGCGATGATTTCAGCAAGCGCTACAGTTCCGGCAAACCCATTGCCATACATGAGTTCCTGTACCCATTGGTGCAAGGTTACGATTCTGTTGCGATCAAGGCTGATGTTGAGCTGGGGGGTACCGACCAGAAATTCAATATGCTGGTGGGCCGCGAGCTGCAGAAAGATTATGGCCAGAAACCGCAGGTGGTAATGACCGTGCCGATTCTTGAGGGTACTGACGGGGTTAACAAGATGTCCAAGTCCCTTGGTAATTATATTGGCATCAACGAGTCACCTGATGAGCAATTCGGAAAAATCATGTCCATATCGGATGAGCTGATGTGGCGTTATTTTGAGCTTTTAAGTTTCAGGCCGCTTGCCGAAATCAGTAGCCTGAGACAAAGCGTGGACCAGGGTGCCAATCCACGGGATATCAAGTTCCAGTTGGCGGATGAAATTATTACCCGGTTTCACGGATCGACCGAAGCAAAAAAAGCACAGGAAAATTTCATTGCCCGCTTCCAGAAAGGAGCGTTGCCCGAGGATATGCCGGAGCTGACTGTTGAATCCGACAATGGCCGTATCGCCATTGCCAATTTGCTAAAAGAGGCCGGTTTGACCGCCAGTACTTCTGACGCATTGCGTATGCTGAAGCAGGGCGCAGTCAAGATTGATGGAGAACGGGTTGAAGACCGCGCGCTGGCGATTGAGTCAGGAAAAACAATTGTTGCCCAGGTCGGGAAACGCCGCGTCGCACGGATTACTGTTAATTAACCCAATACTTCATAAAATCACATTAAATTTTACAGGGCTTAACATTTCCTAACGGTTTTTCACCCTCAAGCTGTTCTACACTATGGTGGAATGTTGTGGTTAGGCCGACCATGACATGAAACCCTGTTTACAACATGGAGGGTTGTTTTCTACTCCTCTGGATTATGAGCGCGCAAATTCACCCGGAAACCGCAACCAGCCTCCCTGCAGAAAGGCTGAAATCGGCGCAACTTGCCAATATGAATGGTGCTATGCCGACGGCGTTGGCATACGGCCTTATTATTGGAGCCGCGTTGATCGGAATGCTGTGGCAGAGTTTCGATTCTTACGTGCCACTTTACTGGTATGCCGCGCTGGTCATTGTAAGCCTGTTGAGGGCGCTGATCGTACCGGGCATCGTGGGCAAAAACTCTAAGCCGTTGATAGGATTGGATACGCTTGAGAGCCGGATATTCTGGACCATGGTCGGTGTCGTGTTCTCGGGGTTGACCTGGGGCTCAACAGCGTTCCTGCTGTTCAGTGATGACCCGATAATGCAAATCTTCCTGGCCTTTATCCTGGGCGGCCTGAGCGCAGGAGCAACAACCACCCTTTATGCAAATCGTCTGGCTGGATTTGGCTTTCTGTGCCTGACCCTTGTACCGCTTTGTATCCGGTTCCTTGTTATGCCCGAGTCACTGGACCAGGTTATGGGAATCATGATGTTTTTGTTTTGCAGTGGAATGATGTTGAGCGTGGCAAGGGCGAACAGGCAGTTTGTTCAGTCTGTCTTTGACGCGTACCAGGCGGCAACCATCCCGGCGATCAGGGAAGACTGGCGTCGCATGAAAGGTCGCGCCGATGAAGGCGAGCGAATTATCCAGAATTATATTCGGATGATGAGCCAGACGCACGATGCAGTTATCGGATTTGATCTTGATCTGAAAATCAATTTCTGGAGCGACGCTGCCGAGACTATTCTAGGTTATCGCGCCAATACGGTGCTGGGAAAATCAATTCTGGATCATGTAATAGATACGGATATCAAGGGATTAAAAGCGGAAATTCCGGAGCGTATGCGTATGGAAGATTACCTGGAAAAGGAAATCAGGTTTGCCCGGGAATCCAATGAACCGATATTCCTGAAAATGTCCATGATACTGGTTCGCAATGATGATGGTGAACCCGAAGCCGTGATTGCCTATCTTGCAGACATTGATGAGCTGAAAAAAACAGAGCTGGCCCTGATCAGTTCCGAGAAAAAATACAAGAGTGTTGTCAATTCACTGCCGCTGGGCATGATTATATTTGAGTCATCAAAAAGCAGTGAATTGATACCCAGGGATTACAATCCGGCTGCTGATCGTATTCTCGGTATTGATTGCAGTATCTACTCCGAAAGGCCGGTAGAACAGTGTTTTCCAGAGTTGGCGATTTCGGATATTTCGGAACGTCTGCATGAGGTGGTGAGGACCGGCAATCCCTGGTCAAGTGAACAGATCAGGTATTGCGATGACGAAATCGGTGGCGGCTTTATGGTGCACGCCTTCAAGATAGATGAAAACAGGGCCGCGCTGTGTTTTGTTGACATTACCGCCCGCTTGAGGGCTGAACGTGCGTTGCGCGAAAACGAGGCGCAACTGGATTTCCTGGTAACCGGCAGTCCGGTGGTGATTTATTCGTGCAAAATAACAGAGACAGCATTTGTGCCCACGTTTGTCAGCAGGAATATTTCGGAGATTCTCGGCTATAGTCCGGATGAATGCTTGGGTAATCCCGGTTGGTGGCCGGAGCATTTGCATCCTGACGACAAGGCCGCGGCATTCGCCAGTTCCGGCAGAATCTTCTCAGAGAATGCCATCATGCATGAGTATCGCTTCAGGATGCGTGATGACAGTTATCGGTGGATAAGGGATGAGGTCAGGGTTATACGGGACGAAAATGGTGTGGCAACGGAAATCATTGGCTATTGGGCTGATATTTCCGAGCAGAAACGTGCCGAGAAATTCAAGGATGAGTTCATTGCTACCGTAAGTCATGAACTGAGAACACCGTTGACGTCAATTCGTGGTGCGCTCGGCCTGCTGGAAGGCGGCGTGGCATTTGCCAGCCAGGAAGATTTTTCAAGGATGATTTCCATAGCCAGCAGCAATAGCGAACGCCTGTTGTTGTTGATCAACGATATTCTCGATATCCAGAAACTGGATTCAGGGGTTAGCCAGTTTGTTTCGACGACGTTTGAGCTGGGTTCATGGCTGGAGGGGGTGGTGCACGATAACGTACCGTTTGCCGGCCAGTTTGGTGTTGAAATCCGGGTAGACCTGAAGCAACGGGAGCAA